>JBOHRM010000962.1:0-7547 GCA_050732715.1 Longimicrobiales bacterium | reverse complement strand
GCGGCGGACCGCCGCGACCCTCTCCTCGTACCAGCTCATCGTTCCGCTCCTCTCCTGGGCCCGCGACCGGATGCCTCACCCCGAAATCGAAGTTCAGGGCAAAGCCCGGGCCGGAGCAGGATCGACTCGGCGCGGTCCGCCACCCGAATCCAGCCCGTCAGTCTCGGCAGGCACGCCACGCCCGAACGAAGTCCGTCGCGCGCTCGCCGACGTCCCCAGCGGAGATACCGGGCGCGTAGATCGATGATCCGATGCCGAACCCGGCCGCACCGGCCGCGACGTACGCGGACATGTTGTCGATCGAGATGCCACCCACCGGCAGCACTGGGCAGGATGGCGGCAGCACGGCCTTCAGGGCCCGCAGCACGTACGGCGGCGCGCCCTCCGCCGGGAACAGCTTCAGTGCATCCGCGCCGGCGCCGATGGCGGCGAACGCTTCAGTCGGGGTCGCGAAGCCCGGGATCGAAATGAGACCCCGCTGTTTCGCCGCGGTGATGAGCGCGGGCGCGGTGTTTGGAGAGACGATGAGCTGTCCGCCCGCCTCGTCGATCGCGGCCACCTCCGAAACATCGAGCACCGTCCCCGCCCCGACGAGAAGGCGCCCGTCGAACCGCTGCCGGAGCTCGGCGATGCTCTTCACGGCGTCCGGCGAATTCAACGGCACCTCGACGCACAAGAAGCCGGCGTCGCTCAGCGCCTCGGCAACTTCGACGACCTCGCCCGGTTTAGCGCCGCGAAGGATGGCGACGAGCGGCACGCCCGACAGCACGCGCTGCCAGAGGATCTCGTTGGTCACCATTCGCGAACCGCGCCATCGGTTCCGCGCCACACCGGATTGCGCCAGCGGTGCGGCTCGCGCGCGGCCTCGCGCACGCGTACCTCGTCGATGTCAACGCCCAAACCGGGTGCGTCCAATCGGTCCACCATGCCATCGCTCACGTCGAAGACTTCCGGATTCAGGAGATACGTGAGCAGATCGTGGTCGGGCGTGTTGTAGTGGATGCCGAGCGACATCTCCTGGATCACGAAGTTGGGTGCGAGCAGTGCGAGCTGAATGGACGCGGCGAGCGCGATCGGCCCGAGTGGGCAGTGGGGCGCCACGGCGACGTCGTATGTCTCCGCGGCCGCCGCGATTCGCCGGCATTCGGAGAGCCCACCGGCGTGCGACAGGTCCGGCTGGATCACGTCCACGGCGCCGGCCTCGAAGAACCGCCGAAAATCCCAGCGACTGTACAGGCGCTCCCCGAGCGCGATCGGCAGGGTGGTGAGCCGCGCCAGCTCGCGGATGCCGTCGAGATGCTCGGGTAGCAACGGTTCCTCGATGAACAGCGGGCGCAGCGGCTCGAGCGCGGTGGCGAGCTGCTTCGCCATCGGTTTGTGAATACGTCCATGAAAATCGACGGCGACATCGAGGCCGAGCTCGCGCACGCTCGCGACCCGCTCGATGACGCCGTCGAGCCGCCTCGGGCTGTCAAGCCAGCCGAGCGCGCCGGTGGCGTTCATCTTCACCGCGCGAAACCCCTGCTCGAGCCTGTGCTTCGCGGCCTCGACCACTTCAGTCGGCGAATCGCCGCCGATCCACGCGTAGACGGCCAGGCGTTCGCGCACGCACCCGCCCAGCAGCCGCCAAGCCGGCACGCCGAGTGCCTTCCCCTTGAGGTCCCAGAGCGCCTGGTCCAGACCCGAGAGCGCGGACATCAGAACTGGCCCGCCACGGTAGAATCCAAGCCGATACGCGATCTGCCAGATCTCCTCGATCTGCTCGGGGTCCGCGCCGATGAACCGGTCGCGCAGCGCCTCGAACGCGCCTTCCACCGCCTCGGCGTGCCCCTCGAGACTGGCTTCGCCCCACCCGGCCGCGCCATCCGACGTCTCGACGCGCACGAAGAGCCACCGCGGCGGCAGGCGAAACGTTTCGATGGTCGCGATCTTCGTCATGCGGCTCCTCGGGCATATCCTTCGAGCGTCCGGCGCACGGACCGCAAACCTCACACAACGCCTCGTCGTTGTCCACGACCACGGCCCGCACCGCCCGCACCGTGTGCCTCGGTCTTTCCATGGCCTCGCCGCGCCGGTAGCTTTGGGCCCGTTTTGCGCTATCGACGGAACGCGACCCCCAACGAAAGGATGGGACTCATGAAAGTGGTGCGGCTTTCTCGCGCACTTGGATTCGGTTTGCTCGTGCTGCCTTGCGTGCTCGTGCTGGCGGCGTGCGCGCCACAGGGTGATGCGTCTTCGGATGAAGCGGCCGCCACGGCCGAGGGCGGGGCGCCGGATGCGCCCAGCGCGGACATGGCCGCCGCCGATCCCGCGACGGCCGGCGCGCTCGCCTGCACGTGGACCGACGCGGGCGCGGAGCTCACCGGCCGGGCGAGCCCGCCGGACTCCACCGAGGTCCAGCTGGGCGATGGCGTCGCGAAGGTGTGCTACAGCGCGCCGTCGATGCGAGGGCGGCAGATCTTCGGCGGGCTCGAGCCGTGGGGCGAGCCGTGGCGCCTCGGCGCGAACGAGCCGACCACGCTTCACGTCACCGTCCCCGCCGAGATCGGAACGGTGACCGTCGAGCCGGGCAGTTACTCGCTGTACGCGATCCCGGGCGAGACCGAGTGGACCATCGTGGTGAATCGCGCGGTCGATCGCTGGGGCATCCCGATCGACGAGAGCGTTCGCTCGCAGGACGTCGGCAGCTTCACGGTCGCGCCTTCGGCAACGGATCCGATCGAACGCCTCTTGATCAATCTCGCGCCGGCCGACGCGGGCGCGGCGGAGATGGTCGTCGGCTGGGAGAACACGCGTCTCACGTTCCCGGTTCGAGCGGCGGCTACGGGCGGCTGAGCGACGGCCGGACGCGGCAAGGAGCGGGGCTCCCGTCTCGCGACCAAGCCGCTGGCGGCTGGGATCATCGAGCTCCTGGCGCTTCCGGCGTCGTGGTGCGCGGGACCAAGACGAGTGTCGGACCGAGCGGATAGCGGCCGAAGCGTTGGCCGTAGATGGCCAGGCCGCCGGGCAGTGAGTCGTCGACCTCGAGTCGGATGACCAGCTGGCCGGCGGCAGGCATGGAAACCGTATTACGCGGTAGTGCATGCCTCGCGGATCACGGGAAGAGTCGCGACGAATCGAGTGGATTGGGATCATGAATCGTTCGGACGGGCCGACACGAAATCGAGAAAGGAAACGCCATGAAGAGCGCCGTCGAACCGAGGTCGCTTCCGCTGCTCGCGGCTGGCGTGCTCACCGCCGCGTGTGCCGGTAGCTCGGTGCAGCGTTCAGAGTCGATCACGTCCGAGCCCTTCGGCACCACCGCGGAAGGGGAAGCGGTACACCTGTACACGCTCACGAACGCCGGCGGAACGGAGATGCGCGTCATGGACTACGGCGGCATCATCGTCTCGCTGCGGCTGCCGGATCGAGGCGGCCGATTCGACGATGTGGTCATGGGCTACGACTCGCTCGAAGGCTACTTGACGGACTCGCCCTACTTCGGCGCGCTGATTGGACGGTACGGCAATCGCATCGCGGGCGGGCGGTTCACGTTGGATGGCCAGACCTATACGCTCGCGAGGAACAACGGCCCCAACCACCTCCACGGCGGCATCCGAGGCTTCGACAAGGTGGTCTGGAACGCGGAGCCGTTCGAGAACGCGGACGGCGTAGGACTGGTCCTGACCTACACGAGCCCGGACGGAGAGGAAGGCTATCCGGGCACGCTCCAGGCGAGAGTGACGTACACGCTCACGGATGAGAACGAAGTCGTCGTCGACTACGTCGCCACCACCGACAAGGCCACGCCGGTCAACCTCACGCAGCACAGCTACTTCAACCTGGCGGGCGACGGCGCGCACGACATCCTCGGACACGTCGTCATGCTCGATGCCGATCGTTTGACACCGGTCGACTCGACGCTGATCCCGACGGGCGAGCTTCGCGAAGTCGCGGGCACGCCGTTCGACTTCCGTACGCCGACGCCGATCGGCGCGCGCATAGACGAACCGGACACGCAGCTCGAGTACGGGCGAGGCTATGACCACAACTTCGTGCTGAACAAGCTATCAGGCGATTCCGCGCCCGACCTCACGCTCGCCGCGCGCGTGCACGAGCCGACGACCGGCCGCGTGATGGAGGTCCACACCACGGAGCCCGGCCTCCAGTTCTATACCGGGAACTTCCTCGACGGCACGCTCACGGGGAAGAACGGCGTCGTCTATGGTCACCGTCACGGTTTCGCCATGGAGACACAGCATTTCCCGGACTCGCCGAACAAGCCCGAATTCCCGTCCACGATCCTGCGTCCGGGCGAGGAATACCGCACGCGAACCGTCTACCGGTTCTCCGTCGAGCAACCCTGAACCGAATGAGGAATGGCGCTTGAACGTACCGGCTCTCGGTGCCGGGCGTGCCTCGAAAAGACCGGACCGCTACAGTGGGGACTTCGCGCGATTGTGGGCGATGATTCTCATGCGTTGCCTGCTGGTTTTCGCTGCGTCCCTCACCTTCTTCGTGCCCCCGTCGGCCGCGGCTCAACAGCCGGCCGGAGCGGGCACGGCGGCCGTGCTCGAGGGCGTCGTGTACGATTCGATCACGGAGCGCCCGCTGCGGCTCGCGGTGGTCCGGGTCGTTCGCACGGGCAGGTCGGTGCTTACGGATGATGAGGGTCGCTTCGCGCTGGAGCTGGCAGCGGGTGAGTGGCAGCTCGAGATTCGCGCGCTCGGCTATGAGAACGCATCAGTCACGTGGGTCTTGCCATCGGGCGTCACGAATCGGAAAGTTCACCTTCACCCGCGCGCGCTCGCCCTCGATGCGGTGACGGTGACGGTCTCGAGGGACCGCGCGCGCGAGATCATCGAACACGCGATCACGCGCAAGCGGGACGCATTGGCCGGCGTACACGATTACCGGTACGACGGCTACGTCAAGTTCGTCGTTCGCGATCTGAGCGAGCCGCCGGACTCGGCGGAATCGGTGCTGTTGATCACCGAGACCCGGAGCACGGCGTATTGGGAGGCGCCGAACCACTATCAGGAGACGATCCTCGCCCGCCGTCAGTCCAGCAACGTCGACGCCGAGCAGAACTTCATCACGGTGGGCGAGATCGTGAACTTCAACCGCGATCGCGTCGATCTCCAGAGATACTCGTTGGTCTCGCCGATCGCCGATGACGCGCTCGAGCACTACGACTACGCGGTCCTCGACACGCTCGACGTCGGCGGAGGCCGCGTGTTCCGTCTTGCCATCCGGCCCAGGACCGAGACCTCGCCGTTGTTCGCCGGCGTGATCGATGTGGCGGACTCGACGTACGACGTGGTGGCGATCGATGTGGGCGTGAACGCGGCAGCGCGATTCACCTATATCAGCGACCTCCGGTATCGGCAGCGCATGCGAGCGGTGACTGGCGGCCGCTGGATGCCGCACGAGATTCGTCTGACGGGCGAGGTGCATCTGGCGTTGCCGGTCCCGGGCATCCCGAGGCATCTCGCGTTCGAGCACGTCGCATCGCTCGATGGTTTTCAGTTCAACGAGGGAGACCGCCCGGTTGAGTTGGGGCGCGTGCGGATCGTGGTAGACGAGGAGGCGGATGATCCCGAGAACACGCAATGGGATGCGCCCGCCGCGGTGCAGCTCACCGTGGCGGAGCAGGCGGCGTGGGCGCGGATCGATTCGATCGCACGAACGCCGAGCGTGCGACGTCGCGTCGGCCGCGCGGTCGGGCTGGCCGCGTCGATGGCCGGGGATCCGGATTTCTTTCACTTCAACCGCGTGGATGGGCCGTATGTGGGGGCCGCGCGGGATTGGCGGGAGCTCCCCGGCACGCGTTGGACCACGAAGCTGGGTTACGCGTTCGAGCGCAGAGCGTGGCAGTATCATGTGGGCGGGGAGGTGCGACTCTCGAAAGCCCGTGACCTATGGGTGGGCGTCTCGTACCACGACGAGACCACTCGCTGGACGACGTTCGTCTCGACCACGTACAACCCCACGTTCCTCGCGCTCGCGGTTCGGCTGGACCCGCTCAACTACTATCATGAGCGCGGACTCGCGATCTCGGTAGGTGCACAGCTGATGGCGTTCACGCGGCTCGATGTGCGCTACCGAGACTTCGAGCAGTCGACCCTGGCGGTCAACACCGACTACTCGCTGTTTGAGGTGGATCGGTCGCCGCCGCCGAACCCGCCCATTGTGGACGGGCGTCTGCGCTCGATCGAGGCGCACCTGAGCTTCGACTCGAGGCCGTTGCTCCGGAGCAGGGGCGTGGACTACCGGCTCCCGGGGCTTCCGCTGACCCGGCTGACGCTCACCGCCGAGATTGCGGCCCCGGAGCTCATCGCGAACGACTTCTCGTTCCGCCGCTATGCCGTGCAGCTCGAGCGGCGGCAGCGCACGTTGGGTCTCGGCATCACGACGCTGAGGGCGGTCGCGGGCGTCGCATCGGGTGCCGTGCCGCCCCAGCGCTACTTCACCGTGGACTTCGGCACCGACGTCGCCTACCAAGGGAACGGATTCAACACGCTCGAGGAGACCAGCTACTCGGGTAACCGCGCCGCCATGCTCGCGGTCCAGCACGACTTCGACCGCCTGCTCTTCATGGGCAGCGGCCTTCCCCTCGTGCGAGACATCCCGTTCACGCTGAGCATCCACGGCGGCCTGTTCTGGACGGATGTCGTGAACCACACGGCCAATCCCGCGGACTCGCTGCTCACCTCGGCCCGCGCGGCGTACACGGAGCTAGGGTTCGGAGTCGGCAACCTGACGCCGTTCCTCTCGCCGCTCAACGCCGCGGCGCACTTCACCTGGCAGCTCTCCTCCTATCCCACGCACAGGTTCCGATTCGGCTTCGGCATCACACCGTAGCTCTTGCGTCGAACCGCGGCGTTGCGGTTATTTCGCCCGTTCTTCGTCCCTCCATCGCCAGTACGATCCGGGATTCCACGGAGGAGTTCGCGATGAGCAAGACAGCGGGACGGCTCTTGAGGTCTCGTGGCGATCGTCGCCTGCTACGGGGGCGAGCCGACCACGACGGCGAGCGCTTCTTGGAGCCGTGGTGGAACCTCTGGAGTCGTTGACGATGGAGGCGCTCCACGCCGTTCACCGCCGCTACTACGCTGAGGAGCTCGTTCGCCTTCGTCGGGCAGGCGAAGGGCGGCGGTACGCGGCATCGCAACGACAGGGCCGGATCGATCCGAATCCCCACCAGGTTGAAGCCGTCATGTTTGCGCTGGGGCGGATCCCCATGGGTGGGTGCATCCTGGCGGACGAGGTCGGCCTCGGTAAGACGATCGAGGCCGGATTAGTCATCGCTCAGCTCCTCGCGGAAGGCGCGTCACGCGTCCTGATCATTGTGCCGCTGGCCTTGCTCGGACAATGGCAGAGCGAGCTCTACACGCTGTTCGGGATCGAAGCGCAGGAGGCGTCGAGTGACGGCGTTGACATTTCAGGCCCCGGCGTCTTCCTCGCCGGCCGTGAATACGCCGGAGGCAGGACGGGAGCCGAGAGGCTCGGCGGCTCACCACCCTTCGACCTCTGCGTCATCGATGAGGCCCACGAGGTGTTTGCGG
>JBOHRM010000961.1:0-3307 GCA_050732715.1 Longimicrobiales bacterium | reverse complement strand
TCGCGACGGCGACCTCGATCTGTTCCTGCTGACTCACAATGTCAAGACGACGAGCTATCTGGATGTGCGAGGAATGCGAAGGCGAATGGCAGAGGAAGATCCTGTGAGCGGCGTCCGTTTCTACCGGAACGATGACGGGCACTTCAACGACGTCACGAGCCAGGTCGGCATTAGCAGTTCCTCGTTGACCTACGGACTCGGGGCCGGCATTTCCGACGTCGACAAGGACGGATGGATCGATATGTATGTCGGGAATGACTACTCGCCACCCGACTATCTCTACATGAACAACGGCGACGGCACGTTCTCCGACGAACTGGGTTCCCGCATAGGGCACACGCCGAACGCATCGATGGGCGTCGACGTCGCGGACATCGACAACGATGGCTGGTCCGACATCATGGTGCTGGACATGCTCGCGGAGGACAATCGCAGGCAGAAGACTCTTCTCATACCGAATGATCGTAGCGTGTTCGAAATCTTCGTGCGGTCGGGTTTTCACCATCAGTACATGCGCAACATGCTCCAGCTGAACAACGGAGACGGAACGTTCAGCGAAATCGGGCAGCTCGCCGGGGTCTCCAATACGGACTGGAGCTGGGCTCCGCTGATCGCCGATTTCGACAACGACGGGAGGAAAGACCTGTTCGTCACGAACGGGACGCTGCACGACATGCTCGACCTCGATTTTCTCGCTTTCAAGCGCAACTACGTGGCGACGAAGCTACGGCTCGAACCCGACGACATCGCCGCATTGATGGAGGCGCTTCCAACATCCGACGTGCCCAACTACGCGTTCAGAAATGAGGGAGACCTACGGTTTCAGAATGTGTCATCCGATTGGGGACTGGGTGTGCCTCTCAAGAGTACGGGGGCTGCCTACGCGGATCTCGACAATGATGGAGACCTCGATCTGGTTACGAACAACATCAATGAATATGCATCGGTGTTCGAGAACCGGACCGCGGATGCGTCCGACCACAACTATCTGCAGATACGACTCGAGGGGACGGGAAGGAACACGTTCGGAGTCGGTGCCAAGCTGACGGTTCATTCGGGTGGCGGGAAGCAGTACGCCGAGCAGATGCCGACACGCGGCTACCTGTCCACGGTATCGCCGATTCTGCATTTCGGACTCGGAGCGCTCGCGGCGATAGACAGCCTGCACGTGATCTGGCCCGACGGCCGAGCTGAGACCCTGGTCGACGTCGAGCCCAACAGGCGGATCACAGTCCGCCAGGAGAACGCCGTCGATGCGGAGCGGGCTGCCGAAGGGAACGATGACTCGCCGACCATCTTCGAGGAGGTACCCTCGCCCATCGAGTTCGAGCACCGGATGGCCGGAGCGATCGATGACTTTCGCCGGCAGCCCCTCATCGACCATCCCCAATCCATCATGGGCCCTCCGCTCGCGACGGCGGATGTGAATGGAGACGGTCTCGTCGATGTGTTCGCAGGGGGAGGAAACGAACAGGCGGGGCGGTTGTATCTCCAGCAGCCGGACGGACGGTTCGCCGTCGTCCCGCAGCCTGCACTGGAGGCCGACCGGCGCAGCCAGGATGTGGAGGCCGTAGTCCTCGATTACAACAGAGACAGCGTCCTCGACCTGTATGTGGCCAGTGGTCGGTACGGTTCCTTCGAGCCCGCTGATGCCGCCCTGCAGGATCGGCTCTACGTGAACGACGGCGAAGGGAACTTCAGCAGAGCCGAGAACGCGCTCCCGAGGATGCGCACCAGTACCGGTGCGGTGGCGACGTCCGACATCGATCGGGACGGCTGGCCCGATCTGTTCCTGGGAGGATACGTCGCTCCTGGACGGTATCCGGAGCCGGCACGAAGCTACGTCCTCCTGAATGATGGACGGGGTAACTTCGAGGACCGGACGGCCGAGGTCGGCCCCGACCTCGAGCACGTCGGCATAGTGACGGACGCAGCGTGGCACGACCTCGACCGCGACGGCGCGGAGGAACTCATCGTGGCCGGACAGTGGATGCCCATTCGCATATTCGAGTCATCCGGGGGGAGACTGCGGGACGTGACGGAAGACCACTTCGATCGGCCGTACAGTGGGTTGTGGAACGTCGTTCACGTCGAGGACCTGAATCGCGATGGCATCGCCGACCTCATTGCCGGAAACCTCGGGCTGAACTCTCAGATCAAAGCCCACGAGGATCAGCCTGCCGAGCTCTATCATGCCGATTTCGACGACAATGGATCCGTCGATCCTATACTGAGCTTCTACATTCAGGGAACCCGCTACCCGTACGTGACGCTCGACGAGCTGCGCGAGCATCTACCGATGGTCGCCTCCAGATTCTCCAGCTATGAGGCCTATGCCGGGGCAGAGACCGGAGACCTGCTCGAGGCCGCGGATTCGGAGGCGCCTCGAAGACTCGAGGCCACGTTGCTCGAGACGTCTCTCTTCATGGGTACCGAGACCGGACGGTTCGAGAAAAGGGGGCTGCCCAGGGAAGCTCAGTTCTCACCCGTATTCACCGTCACGACCCTGGACTACGATGCTGACGGTCACACGGACGTCGTCCTGGGGGGAAACATCGACGAAGCCCGCATACGGCTCGGAAAGTACGACGCCAACTACGGCGTCCTCCTGCGAGGCCGCCCGGACGCATCGTTCGAGTATGTCCCTCAGCACGAGTCCGGCCTCAGTGTGCGCGGGGACGTCCGAAGCGTCCTGCAGCTCGGCGACAACCTCCTTTTCGGCATCAACCGAAGCCTCGTTCGCGCCTTCGCGCTGGTGGGCGCTCGCCACAACTAGGCGCAACAACGTGCGCCGGTCGGCCAAATCCCGCAGAACCCCATCCAACCTCCGGCAAGTTATCCGCCAGCAACGCGATACGCGCACACACCCTTAGCAGCGAAGATCGACCTGCCATGGTGTTTTCAGGCGAAAAACGGTGCCAACGGCGATTTCGGCGACGATTCGTCTCCGAGGTGTCACGGCCGAGCGACCTTGCGCGTTGCCTTTGTGAACGTGTAGTCTTGTGAAGTCGGATACGCGCATTCGACCCACACCACACCAGGAGATATGCTCATGCGTCCGCCGCACCGACGGTCGGCGAGGGAGCAAGATGCACGGGCTTCCCGCGCTGGATATTGTATCCTGGCCGCGCAAGCGCGCGCGCCGTTTTCCGAGTGGGTCCTCCGAGGTGTCGTCGCCTTCGCCGTGCTGCTGGGTGTGGCGGCGTCGCCGGCTTCCGCGCAGGAGGAACACGTGGTGTCGGGGCGCGTAGTCGACGCGGAGACGAGTGAGACGCTGCCCGGCGTGAGCATCGTCATCAAGGGGACC
>JBOHRM010000960.1:0-4381 GCA_050732715.1 Longimicrobiales bacterium | reverse complement strand
CCGTGCTGACCGTGACGCCGACGCGGCGCTCGAGCTCGATCACGCCGTGCACCAGCTCGCGCACGTCGATCGGCGCGAGCACCGGCCGCGGCAGCTTCGCCATGCGCGCGTACTCGGACATCAGCCGGCCGAGCGACTCTGCGCGAACGGCGACGATGTTCAGCCCCTCGCGGACTTCGGACGCGCGCGCGCCGTCCTCGAGCTCACGGTCGATGATGCGCTGCACGCTGCGCGTGATCGACTGGATCGGCGCGAGCGAGTTGTTGATCTCGTGCGAGAGCACGCGGACAATGCGCTGCCACGCCTGACGCTCTTCCTCGCGGAGTGCGCGGCTCAGGTCGGCGAGCACGACCATGCGGTGCGGCCGGCCGTCCTGACGGAACTCGCTGCGGCGCAGCTGCCAACGGCCACGGCCGCCCGGGAACGCACGGTCAAGCACGCGCGACGACTCGCCTCGCAGAAACTCGCCCATGCCGATCTCGAGCGCATGGCTGCCGATCAAGTCTTGCACAGGCCGCTCGAGCAGCTCGGCGGCGGACCGGTTCGCGAGGCGTACGCGGTCGGCGTCGTCGAACGCAAAGATCGCGACATCGATCTCGGAGAGCACGCTCGAAAGCAACGCGGTCGCCTCGACCGCCGACAGCCGCTGCCGATGCAATGTCTCACCCAGCGCGTTGACCTCGCGGATGACGTCGCCCAGGACGTTCCCCGTCCGAGTCGTCACGCCGCGCAGCGAGTAGTCTCCGTCGCGCAGCCCGCCCAGCAGGTTCACCAATAGCTGGAGCGGGCGGACCGTGCGGTTGTGCGCCGCGAGCGCGCTGCCGACCCAGACCACGATGATCAACGCGATCAGCGACCAGCGCAGCTCGGCCGTGAGCGAGCCCGACCACAGCAGCCAGGTCGCGGCCACCACACCCGGCAGCCCACCGACCAGCACGAGCTGTGCGTTCACGAACTCGAGGCTACGCTTCATAACGCTCACAATCCGTATTGCTGGATGCGGCGGTACAGCGCACTGCGGCTCATGCCGAGCTGCTCCGCGGCGGCGAGCACGCTGCCCTCGTGGCGGGCAAGGACCTTGCGGATGAACACGCGCTCCGCCTCCTCGAGCGTCATGTCTTCGTCCGTGCGGCCAGGCTCGCTGCGCCCGTGCAGCCCGAGGTCTCGCGCGCCGATGCGGTCACCCTGTGCCATCAGGACGGCGCGCTCGACGGCGTGCGCGAGCTCGCGAACGTTGCCCGGCCACGTATGTGCGAGCAACGCCGCCTGGGCGGCCGAATCGAAACCCGAGAGCTTCCTCTCGTAGCGGGCAGCGTAGGTGCCCAGGAAATGCGCGGCCAGCGGCAGGATGTCTTCCTTGCGGTCGCGCAACGGCGGCAGCTTGATCTCGACCGTGTTCAGCCGGTACAGCAGGTCTTCGCGGAACTGGCCGGCCTCCGTCTCGGCGCCGATGTTCGCGTTCGTCGCCGAGATCACGCGCACGTTCACGTGCACCGTCCGTGAAGATCCGACGCGCTGGAGCTCGCCCGTCTGGAGCACGCGCAGCAACTTTGACTGCAGCTTGGGCGCCATGTTCGCGATCTCGTCGAGGAACAGCGTGCCGCCGTCGGCGAGCTCGAAGCAGCCGATCCGGTCCGTGCGCGCGTCCGTGAACGCGCCCTTGACGTGGCCGAACAGCTCGCTCTCCGCCACGCCCTCCGAGAGGCCGCCAGCGTTCACCGTCACGAGCGGCCGGTCCGCACGCTTCGACGCCGCATGCAGCCACTGTGCGACAATCTCCTTGCCCGTCCCGTGCTCGCCCGTCACCAGCACGTTCGCATCGGACGGCGCCACCCGCTCCAGCGTCTGCAACACGGGCTGCATCAGCGGTGACTGCGCGATCATCAGCGGCAGACCCTTGCGCTGGAGCCGTTCGTTCTGCGCCTCGAGCCGCCGCGCCGATCGCAACGCGCGGCCGAGATCGACCTGCGTCCGCAGCGTCGCCACCAGCCGCTCATCGTTCCACGGCTTCTGGATGTAGTCGCTCGCGCCATGCCGCATCGCGTCGACCGCGCTCTCGACGCTGCTCCACGCCGTCATGACCAGGACGGGCAACGTGTCATCGACCGCTCGAATACGCTGGAGCAGCGTCAGTCCTTCCTTGCCCGACGTCGTGTCGCGCGTGTAGTTCAGGTCCATCAAGACCGCGTCGAACTCGCGCTCGTCGAGCGCGCGGATGACCTCGACCGGTGAGGCCGCAGCCTCGAGCGTGTAGCCCTGATCGGCGAGCAGCATGCGCAGCGCGACCAACACATCGCGCTGGTCGTCCGCTATGAGTACGCGTGGCGGGGCATTGTTATTCATCTTGACCGCGATGCGCCCACAAATGATGAATTCGAAATGATGAATGCGAAATGATGCGCTGGACCCGCGGATCGACTTGGAAGCCGGTCATTCATCATTCATCACTCATCACTCATCATTTCTCTACCCCCGGTCCACCCGGCAGGATCTGCCACCGCTCGTGGAAGCGCGTGGCCAGCCTCGGACCAGTCCCCTCGTCCTCGTGCTTGAAGAACACGAAGACCTCCCGCCACGGCTGCGCGTGGATACGCGTGATCCAGCCGTCCAGCTCGGCATCGTCGTACTCGACGTTTCGCAGACGGAGGTACCCCCACGAGGATGTCGATACGAGCGGCGTCGCACCAGCCTCGGTGTGCGCGGTACAGAGCACGGCGTCGTACGCGCGCAGCATCGCATACACCTCGTCCTCGAACCATGACACGTGACGGAACTCGAAGGCGAGCCGCGCGCCGTCCCGTGGCAACGCGAGGAACGCCTCGAGGCGTGGCACATCGCACTTCAGGTTGGGCGGCAGCTGGACCAGGAGCGGGCCGAGCCGATCCCCGAGCGTGCCGGCCGTGCGGAAGAAAAACTCGGCGGGGTCGGCGGCGTCTTTCAGCCGCTTGCGGTGCGTGATCGTCTGCGGCGCCTTGAGGACGAAACGAAAGTCTGGGCCGACCTGCTCGCCCCACTGTGCGAGCACTCCCTCCGACGGCATGCGGTAGAACGTGTTGTTGATCTCGACCGTGGGGAACCGCGCCGCGTAGTACGAGAGCATCGCCGCGTTCGCGAGGTCCGCCGGATAGAAGCTCCCCTTCCATTCCCGGTAGGCGAAACCGCTGGTGCCCACCAACAGCCGCATGGTCTCGGACGGGCTCAACCCAGTGGCGCGCGCGGCGTGGCCCCAATCCTGGCTCGATCTTTGCCCGGGCAACGGATCGGACCACGCTCAGTGTTGGAGGCTACCATGCTGTGGACGATCTTCGCGATCCTGCTGGTTCTCTGGCTGCTCGCCCAGATCCTGGGATACACCGCCGGCGGCTTGATCCACATCCTGCTGATTCTCGCCATCGTCGTCGCCCTGGTCCGCCTGATCCGCGGCCGGCACACGGGGCACCACCCGACCGACCGGCCACACATCTAGAGGGTTCCGGGTTCCGGGTTGCGAGTCCCGGGTCGCGAGTTCCGAGTTGGTGTCTGGCCGCCCCCCGACGCCCCGACGCCGCCGCCCGTCAGCCCTCCAGCACGACGCCCCAGGGCAGCTCCTATATCCTGTATCTAGGTGCTAAATCCTAAGTTCTCCGTGCCCACCGCGGCACCCACGATCGTGGGACGGGTGGCAGCGGGGCAACTCGGAACCCGGAACCCGGAACCCGGAACCCGGAACCCGGAACCCTAAAAGATATAAATCGCGGTCCCCAGGGGAACCAGCTCGTAGAGGCGGGACACGTCTTCGTTGTACATGCGGATGCAGCCGTGGCTCACGGCTTCGCCGATCGTGTACCGCTCGGGCGTACCGTGGATCAGGTACGCGTCCCCCATCTCGAGCTTGTGCGTTCCCAGGATCTCGGGTATGCGACGCTGGGCGGTGCCGAACGGCGGGATGAACAGCTTGCCGTCGAACACGATCTCGTTGCCGGGTGTGAACGGCGCGAAATTGCCGAACTGATTGACGCGGCCGACCTGGTCGCCGCGGATCTCGACGCGCGAGCCGTCCTCGAGCTCGACCTTCGTGCCTCGCTCGAGCCGGACGGGCTCGAGGCCGCGCTCGACGATCTTCTCGAAGTAGTGCCAGTCCGGGGGCGTCCAGATCGGATCGGGGGACTTCGACAGGACCTTCCGCACCCCGATCGGCGTGCGGAAGTCATAGCGCTTGCCGCCGTAGGTGAACCCCTCGTGCTTTCCCACCGCCACGGGCGCGGAGTGGACGATCTCGTCACCGCGCATCAACCAGAGCGCGCGCGCATCGATCGAGACGACGATGCGCGTCCCGCTCGCCTCGATCGCCTTCCGTCGCACGGCGCTCGAGGCATCGGTCGCGGGGCGCACCGCGCTCGGG
>JBOHRM010000959.1:0-7829 GCA_050732715.1 Longimicrobiales bacterium | reverse complement strand
TCAATACACCACGGCCCGTACCGGACAACGCCGCCGGCGCGATCGGTCACAAATCCGCCGTCCAATCCGTCCTCTGTGTTGTACGGGCGCGCGATTGGATCGGTCGTCCCGCTCCTGACGGAGCTCGCCCTGGGATCGAGGAATGGGTGAACGCGGGGCTCCCCATCGAGACCGGTGACGGCGTAGTGGTTACACGGTGACCGCGGCCGCGGCGAGCGCTTCCTCGAGATCGGTCATGAGGTCTTCTTCGTCCTCGAGGCCGATGGAGAACCGGATCAGCGTGTCGGAGATGCCGCTGCGGGCGCGCTCTTCGGCCGAGAGTCCGGAGTGCACGGCGGCGGCGGGCCGCACGATGAGCGATTCGACGCCGCCGAGACTCGCGGCGACGGCGGGGAGCGTCAGACGCGCGAGAAACCGTTCGGCGTCATCGACGTCGCCTTCGAGCTCGAAGGACAACATCCCGCCGAATCCCTGGAACAGGTGCGCGGCACGTTCGTGCTGGGGGTGGCTCTCGAGCCCGGGATAGTGGACGCGCGCGATGGCGGCGTGTGCCTCCAAGAAGCGAGCGGTCGCGAGCGCGTTCTCGTTCTGCCGTTGCACGCGGACGTCGAGTGTTTTCAGGCCCCGCTCGAGGAGGTAGCATGCGTGCGCATCGAGGCTGCCGCCGAGGTGGTCGTGGAGCTCCTTGATGCGTCGGACCCGCGCGGCCGAGCCTGCGACGGAGCCGGCGACCAGGTCGTTGTGGCCGTTCATGTACTTCGTGCAGCTTTCGATCACGAGGTCGAAGCCGAGCTCCGCCGGCCGGAAATTCACGGGCGAGGCGAAGGTGTTGTCGATGATGGAGACGAGCCCGTGCTCGCGTGCGAATTCTGGCACGGCCTCGAGGTCGGCCACCTGCACGAGCGGATTCGTGATCGACTCGACGTAGATCGCCTTCGTCGTCGGCTCGAGCGCGGCGGCCCACTTGTCCGGTGCCTGGGCGTCGATCCGCGTGTGCGTGATCCCGAGCCGAACGAGCTCCTTCGAGAGCAGGCCCGTGGTTCCGCCATAGAGGACGTCCTGTACGAGAAGGTGATCTCCCGATGAGAGAACCGAGAGCAGCGCCCCCGTGATCGCCGCCATTCCGCTGCCGGCCACGAACGCGGCTTCGGTGTTTTCGAGCGCCGCGATGCGCTCGCCCAACACCCGGTGGTTCGGCGTATTGCTGAGGCGCATATAGCCGACGTCGTGATACGACTCGCCGTGATACTCGAAGGTGCTCACCTGGAAGATCGGCGTTACGATGGCGCCCTGGACCCGTGGGCGCGCCGCACCCGCGTGCAGCGCCTGCGTCGCAGGTCGGCGTCCGTCGATGGCCGGGCGTGGTCCGGTGTCAGGCATGTCTTCCATGTCCGCTGGCTGGGTGTCGTCAACTTTCCTGCGGGGAAACCCCCGCACCACAGAATCCCCGGTGCCCTGATGATAGTTCCGAACGAGGTCGGGCGGCCACAACGAGTCCCTCGACCAGGCTCCCGGGCGCACGGTGGATCGTCGTGACGCAAACGTTGATGCGATGTCGCCGTGGTGACATCATTCCGGCGCATCGTTGCGACTGCACGACGACACCTCACAAGCTGGACCGAGTCATGATCGATATCGCGATTGTTCTCATGTTGTTCACGCCACTCCTGCCGAGCGGGGCGTCCCCGATGATGCTGTGGGGCGCGCACGGGCACACGATCGCCGCGCGCGTGGCGGTTCGGGAGCTGCCGCAGGAGATGCCGGCGTTCTTCCGCGATGCGGAGGACCAGCTGGCGTATCTGAACCCCGAGCCGGACCGCTGGCGGGACCGCGATGAGACGCGGAGCGACCCGGCGATGAACGCGGTGTTCTCACCCGAGCACTGGGTGCATCTCGATGAGGTGCCCGCCGCGGCGTTCCAGGCGGAGGACCGTTACGACTATAGACTGGCGCTCGACCGTGCCGGTCTCGATGAGGGCGCGGGGATGCTGCCGTACCGTGCGCTCGAGCTGGCGCAGCGGCTACGCTCGGGCTTCCGTCGCTGGCGCGAAGAGACCGACCCCGCGGCGCGGCGCTGGATCGAGCAGCGCATCATCAATGACGCCGGCATCCTCGGCCACTACGTCACGGATGGCTCGAACCCGCACCACACGACGAAGCACCACGACGGCTGGGTCGGCGAGAACCCGCACGATTTCACGCCGGGTCCGGGTTTCCACGGCCGCTTCGAGGGCGAGTTCGTTGGCGCGCACGTCACGATCGATGACCTGCACGCGACGGTCACCGAGCCGGCCGTTGTGGTGCCGTCCTTTCGCGCGGCGATCCGCGAGCATCTCGAGCGAGCGCATGCGCGGCTGACACGGCTCTACGAGCTGGACAAGGCGATACCGTTCGGCGCGGAGACAGCATCCCCCGAGCACAAGGCGTTCGCGCTCGAGCGGCTGGCAGCGGGTGCGCGGATGCTGCGCGACCTCTGGTGGACCGCGTGGGTGACGAGCGTCGAGGACCCGGCGAACGAGAAGGATTAGTCCTGGATTAGTCCACCGGGTGCGCTACCGCTGTGTGGATGAGTCGCCGGGGAGCCACAGTGTGAACGTCGAGCCGGCCTCGGCGCTGGTCTCGAGCGTGAGCTCGCCGCCCAGCAGCCGTGCGATGCGGCGGCTGATGGCGAGGCGGAAACCGGGCATGCCGCCACGTCGTTCGATGCGGTAGACCTCCTCGAAGATCAGGTCGCTGTCACCGACGCCGGGACCGGTGTCCTTGACGGATACGCAGACGTACTTCGATGGGTCGGTTTTGCGACGGCCGGGCCGGATGTCCGCGCTCACCGTGATGCGGCCGCCGATCGGCGTGTAGCGCACGGCGTTGCCGAGCAGGTTGTCGAGGATCTGCCGGACCTGATCGAGGTCGGTCTCAATCACCGGCAATGTCTCGGGCAGCACCAGGTCGAACGCGACGCCGATCTCGCGGACGGTGATCTCGTAGTCGCGCACTGCGGCGCGCAATACGGTTTCGATGTGGATCGGTTCGGGCGTCAACACCAGCCGACCCGTCTCGGCGCGTGTGAGCTGCACGAGCTCCTTGATCAGGCGCACCGCGGCGTCGATGCTGCGCCGACTGCCGGCAATGTACTTCTGCTCGACCTCGGTCAGTTCGCCCTCCGTGTCGAGCAGCTGGACGTATTCGGCCGCCGCGCCGAGCCGGTTCCTCAGCTCCTCGCCGATGCCGTTGATAAACCTGAACTTGGCGTCGACGTACTGGTCTTGCTCGGCGCGCATGCGCCGGATCTGCTCTTCGAGTTGGCCGCGCCGCAGCGCGAGTGCCGCCATGCTGGCCAGATCGCCGAGGTGCTCGAGCGCGTCGGCGCCGACGGGGGTCGCACCGGGTTCCCGCCAGACGACGATCGCGCCGATGCGCTCGTTGCGCGCGCCCAGCGCGATCACGACGCGGTCGGCGTCCTCGACCTCCGCATTCAGATCGGCGGCGGACGCGCCATCACGGCCGGCCCACGCGATCGCCACGTTCGACGTATCGGCGCCGCCGTGCCGCTCGATCGCCACGGCGGTGGCGCCC
Source organism: Longimicrobiales bacterium (assembly GCA_050732715.1). Taxonomy (GTDB): domain Bacteria; phylum Gemmatimonadota; class Gemmatimonadetes; order Longimicrobiales; family RSA9; genus JBOHRM01. Next base: position 4,256 of record JBOHRM010000959.1, on the reverse strand, counting down.
GCGAGCGAGCGGATCCTCTCGGCGATCAGCCGCAACGCGGCGTCGGCGGTCTCCTCGTTCGCGATCGAACGCGCGAGTGCACGCAACGCCTCGATTCGGGCCGTCGAGCGGTCCGTCTGTTCCTCGAGAACGCCGTCGGACTGAAGCATGACACGGTTCGGAGCGCCGAGGGCCGACTACGCCGGACCCCGGTTTCTGATCAACCTCGATCGGTCTCCGACTGGCCGAGCAGCAGATAGTGGCCGGTCTCGTCGACACGAATCGGCGGCAACCTGTGTGTGCGCTCGAAATAGTCGTAGCCAGGCTTCAGGCTCGTCCAGAACGCGACGAGCCAGGGCTGGCCCTGGTGGCGCTCGGCGAGCAAAGTGAGGTCCTCGTTCGTCAGCCGGGCAGGGAAGATGTGCACGGGAATGTGCTCTTGGCCGGTGACGCGCGTCTCCACAGCGATCCAATAGATCTCCTTGATCGCTTCGTTCGTCACCGCAATGCAGCCTTCGGTCTGGCAACCGCCATGGATCATGATCTCTCCGCCGAGCGCCGCGGTGCCGCGCGATCGCCCGGCGAGCCGGTCGGACCGATTCGGATAGTTGACCTGGAGCGCGAGATGGAATGCGCTGTTCGGGTTGAACCGGTCGATTTCGTAGAACCCCTCCGGCGTCTGGCGGTCGCCCTGGATCCGCTTCGGGCCGAGGTCGCCGCGCAGCGCACACACCATGTACTGCCTGAGCAGCACGAACTCGTCCTCACTGCTCGGTCGCACCCAGAGCTCGAGCAGGCGCTCACGCTTGAACACGCGAATGAACAGCTCGCTTGCAGGATAGCTGATACCACGCTCGCGGAACATCCGCTTGATCTCGAATCGCGCCTGAAGCCGCGCCTCCATGACGCGCGGATGTGCGAGCTGCGCTGCCAGGAAGTCGAGCGCTTCGTCTCGTACCTCCGCGGCGGCGGTCGTGGTCACCGTTGGGTCGGACTGCTCGCGTCCTTGGCGCGCGTACGTGACACCAGGAATGACGACAACGGTGAGGATGGCGATGCCGACGCGCGCGACCAGTCGCGACACCGAACCCGAACCCGAGGCATGGTCAGGCAAGATGGCTCCTCCGTCGGCTCGCGGGACGATTCGCCGGCCGGAGAACGAACGCCCTCCGGCCCCAGCCCGCGGTGTTCACGTAACACTAAGGCGCGCCGGTTCGAGATACAAGGCGAGCTCGGCGCCAGCGCAGCGGTGATCGAAGCGCGGTGGCGGATTCGGTTGCGGCGGCGCGGTGTGGCACTGGATTTCACGCCCTGGGCCTTCAGTCCCTGAGCGCGGGCTCCGCGTCGAGAACGATCATTTCGGCTCGGTCATCCATGCGGCACATCGCCGCCGCGCGGTCGATCGCCTGCTGGCGTTTCACGTACAGCGTCTCGAGTGGACTGCCGCGCCGCCGCAAGATCCAGATGTTGCGGAACGGCGCGATTTCATAGACCACAGGCGCGTGCGCGACGCTTTCGACGCGGTGCATCGTGACCTCCTGCTCTAGCCAATTTCTCAGGCCGCGGCATCGCCGCGGCAGCTTCGATTTGCTGAACGCCGCAACTGGGGTGCGGCCCGGGCCACTCGCAAACGCGACCCGCAACTCGTTTTTACTCGGAAATGCGGACGGCCGGGATGCCGCAAGTTCCCTGCCGAGGTGAATTCACTGCCCCGATCTCCCAGTGATTTTGCGGATTGCGAGGCACGAACGGGGCGGCGTACGTGAGGGCCGCCGAGACGGGTGTGTCAGAGTGAGGGGGCCTTCATGGCGTCGAGACCCGTGCGGAGTGACGGCGCCGCGACCCAAACGATACCGGACCATTACGCATCACGACTGCCGTCGTGACGGAAGTTGCCGCACTTTCGGTACGTTCACTACCGCTGGTGATCTCCCAATCCTGGTCCGAGTGGAATGATGCGAATCCTTGCAAATCTGGCGACCCGTTGGCTTCGGCGCGCCGCCTTCGCCGTCCCGTTGTTCGTCGCTCGCGGCGTGCTCGCGGCGCAAGGCACGGACGCCGCGATCACGGGAGTCGTTCACGCCGAGGATGGCATGGCGCTCTCCGGCGCCGCGGTCACGGTACGTAACGAAGCGACGGGCTTCGTCACACAACGTGTGACCGGCGACGAAGGCCGATTCTTCGTGCCGCAACTGCCGCTCGGCGGGCCGTACGCCGTCACCGTCGAGCACGTCGGTCACCGGACGGCTCGCCGCACCGGGATCGAGCTGAATCTCGGTGACCGCGTTCCGGTCGATTTCCGGCTGGACATCGAGGCGGTGACGCTCGAGGCGATCGAGGTCGCGGCTGAACAGATCAATGCACGCATTGACCGGTTCGGCGCCAGCACGCCGATCAGCAGCCGTGAGATCGAGCGGATCCCCGCGACCGGACGGAATTTTGCTGATCTCGCGGTGCTCTCGCCGCTCGCCGGCGATGACAATCTTTCGATCGCGGGAGACAAACGCGTCTCTACCGGCATCGAGGTGGACGGCGTGTCGGCGCGCAACCAGATCCTGGGAGGCGTGGCGGGCCTCGCGGGGCCCTACGTTCTTTCGCTCGAGGCGATCCGCGAGTTCGAGGTGGCGACGAACGTCTACGACGTGGCCAAGGGCCGCCAGGGCGGCGGCAGCGTGAGCGCCGTCACGAAGGCCGGCACCAACCAATGGCACGGCTCGTTTTTCACATATCACCGCAACGACGGCCTGGCGGGCCCGGACTACACCGGCCGCGACCCCAACGAGTTCCGCGTCTACCAGTGGGGCGGCAGCCTGGGCGGTCCGCTGATCCGTGACGGCGCTCACTTCTTCGTCGCGTTCGACCGCCAGGACGAGAGCTCGCCGTATCGCATCCTCGACGTCCAGAACGACGTCGACGCGATCGCGAACGGCATACACGCAGATTCGCTCGCGCGGCTGCTGGGTATCCTCGAGGACAGATACGGCATGTCGAGCAACCAGCAGGTCGGGGTGTTCACGCGGAAGCCGGTTTCGACCACAGCGTTCGGCCGCGTCGACTGGCGCCTCGATCCGCGCCACCGGCTGGCCGTGCGCGCGAACCTGGTGGACTACTTCAATCAATCCGCGGAGGGCAACAGCTCGACGTTGTATGAGGGCTGGGCGGACAACAACTCGTTCACGTTCTCGACGCTGGCGTCACTCACGTCGTCGCTCAGTGGGAATGTGCACAACGAGCTGAAGCTCAGCTTCACTCGCTCGACCACGACGCGCGATCCACTGACGGCGGCGCCGAAAGGCATCGTCACGATCCGTTCCGAGCTGCCGAACGGCAACACCACAAGCAAGGCCGTCACGTTCGGCGGCAACAACGGCGGCTTCAATGAGAGCACGTGGCAGAACAACTTCCAGCTGATCAACACCACGCACATCGACTGGCGCGGCCAACGCATCAAGGTCGGTATCGACCAGCTCTACACCGACATCGCGCTGACGCAGTACCTCGCGCGCTGGGGCGGCGAGTTCCGATTCAACGGCCTGGCGGATCTCGAGGCGATGAGACCGAGCCGATTCGGCCGGAAGGTCCCGGTCCCGTTCGACGAGGAACCGACCGCCGACGTCGGCGTGTGGAACGCCGGCATCTTCGCGCAGACGGAATGGGAGCCCGCGCCGCGGCTCAGCGCCATGATCGGCCTGCGCTACGACGTCGCCAGCTTCCTGAGCGGCGCCGACTACAACCCCGAGGTCGAGCAGCTGCTCGGGCTGCGCACCGACCACAACCCGACCGACTGGACCAAGATCCAGCCGCGTGCCCATCTGACGTGGGACCTCAGCGGTGACGGCCGGCAGGTGGTCCGCGTCGGCGGCGGGCGCTACGCCGCATAGACCCTTTACCTCAATCAGGCCAATCACGCGCTCAACCCCGGCAACAGCGCGTACACCGCCACGCTGACCGGCGAGGAGGCGCCGTTCCCGGACTTCGTGCAGTTTCGTGAGGACCCGTCGAGCAGCCCGGTGCCCGACCCGCAGCTCGGTGCGCCCGAGGTCAACGTAGTCAGCCCCGACTTCGAGATGCCGACCACGTGGAAGGCGAACGTCTCGTACCAGCGACTCATCGGCGACCGGCTCTCGCTGGGCGCCAACCTGCTGTTCTCGCGAACGTACAACAACTATCACTACTTCGATCGCAACCTCGTCGACGAGCCGTATTTCAGGATCGAAGGCGGCCGCGGCGTGTTCGTCCCGGCCGAGCTGATCGGCGAGGACGGTACGGTGAACCCC
>JBOHRM010000958.1:0-4858 GCA_050732715.1 Longimicrobiales bacterium | reverse complement strand
TCGTAGTTCTTGCGCAGCTCCTCCGTCGAGATCTTGGCGAGGTCGCGGCTCATGTCACGCACCATGCGGCTCAGCTCATCCGATGCGAGCAGTGCGATCATGACGTGACCGGTGCGTATCTGGCGGGCGCCGTAGTCGACGGAGCCGATGGTCCATGCACCGGTCAGCGCGCGGACGAGGGTTGGCGCGAGCGCGGGCGTACGCGCGTTGCCGGTCTTGAGCGCGTCGAGGCTCGCGGTCAGGTCGCGCGCGACGCGCGAGCGGTCGACTTCGTACTGCCGCAGGATGAAGGCGACGTCGGTATCCGTTGAATCGAGCATCTTCATCAGCAGATGCTCGATCTCGACGTCGTAGTGCGTACGTGCGAGGCAGAGGCCCGCGGCGGCTTCGACGGCGTTGCGCGATGCCGTGTTGAGCTTGGCGATGAGAGACCGCAGGTCGACGTTCATCGTGCTGCCTCGGTCGAAAGATTGAGAATCGTCTCGTCCGCGGCACGCATGCGCGGCGTTGTGCAGACCCAGGTTGACCAACCCAGCCGCTGCGCCGCGCCGGCGCCTTCGCCGCGTGGGTCCTCGCCGAGCCGTAGTCCGCTTACTTCGTTGCCATCCAGCACGAGCTGCACTTGGAAATCGATCTGATCATGGCTGAAAAAGCGGAGCAGTGCCTTCAGCGCCTCGTGCGCGGAGCCATCCGGCAGAAAGTCATCGAAACGGTCTCGGTCGAGCGGGCCGAGTCGAATGCGGACACCGGCCTGCTCGTTCCAGATCTCGTCGCCGGCGACGGCGCCGAAGCCGAGCCGGTTCCGGTCATCCTTCTCCTCGCCGATGGCGCAGCGATCCTCGTGCTCGAGCGGGAACCAGCCGCCGACGAACTGCTGCACTTCGGCCGGCACGTCGAAAAAGTCCTCGAGAAATTGCTGGAGTGCGACGGCGCCGCGCGGCTGCGGGGCGAGCAGGCCGGCGCGATAGATCAGCGCCTCATCGGGGAACGGCAGCCGTTCGCGCGCGTTGTCGAGGCCGAGGCCGATGAGATCAGCGAGGTGCCGCGCGAGCCGGTCATCCGATGCGTCCTCGCGCGCGATCGTGAAGCGCATCTTCCGCCACGCCTGGTAGAACAGCGAGATCAGACGGTGGTGGAAGATGTCGAGGAAGTCGGCGAGCGCGGCGTCACGCGCGCGCAGCCGTTCGGCCACGATCAACGAGTAGTGGTGCGGCAGCACGCCTTGCGGCCCGATCAGGCCCATGAAGTTGACCTTCATGGCGGGGCGCTCGCCATCGAGCTCGAGCCCCTGAATCTCGCTGGCGGGAAACGCGAGTGACGGGTTCACACCGAAGCGGACGACCTCGCGCGCAGGATCGTCGTAACCGCCCACGTGCGCGCGGCCGGGGAACAGCCGTTCGAGAAGGCGCACGGCCTGGAAGAAGCCGAACGAGTGCGGGTCCGCGGCCAACGTCTCACGGGCCCGCGCCAGCGCCGCTGCGACACGCGCGCGGTCTGGGGACACGGGCTCGACGTCCGCGATCGCATCGAGGTCGATCGTGACGACGGCACCATCGTCCGGAGCGTTCTCGCTCAGACCAAGGCTTTCCAGCCTGCTCTCGGCGGCCACTGCTTCAGCGCCTCCTTACGCTGGCGCGTCGTAGCGCGCAGCACATTGAAACTGTTCAGCGATGTGTAGAGCCCGAAGAACCGTTCGAGCACACTGGCGAAGAGATAGACGCCGCCGCCCGCGAACTGCTCTTCGTCCAACTCGATGTCGATGCGGTGTCCGCGCGCGAACGTGACGCCGTGCTCGCTGCCCACCCGCGCATAGGTCGGTTCGGACCTGAGCGCGACGATCGCCTCGATCTGCGTGTCGCCGGCCGGCGAGTCGCGCAGGTTGTGCAGCCGCAGCAGCTCCTGCAACGTAGCGGGCCCGCCGTCGACCAGCGATACGAAGTTCAAAGAAAGCAGCGAAACGAGACGCCACAGAGTCTCTCCACTCGCAAGTGCGGGAATCAGCGGTGTCGGGTTGACGAGTGCGTGGACATGCCGGACCGGGCCGCCGCCGGGCATCTCGAAATCGCCCGCCGGATCGCCGATCGTGAGCCGGGCCGGCAGGTCCATATTGAAGCAGAGCAGGCGCGCGGTGACGGCATCGGCGTCCGGGTGCTGCGCGGCGGCATCCGCGTCGACGAACGAGAGGAACACATCGGTCGCCTCATCCATGCGCCAGCCGCGCGGCCGTCTCGCGGCCTTCCAGAAATGCCGGACGCCGTTGCGCCGGCTGCCGTGCCGGAACGAGTAGAGCGGCTCGAAGCGGATCGGCTCTGCCCGGCCTGCCGTGACGGCCGTCACCTCCTCGACCGAATGCACCCCGATCGCGTCGCGTCGCCTCGCGTCCGGGATGACCATATGGTCGGGCCGGCGCTGCGTCAGCGGGATCGGTTCCGAGGTGTGCGGGAAGAGGTTGATCACCGGCGAGCAGCCCAGCCGGATCGTGTCCGCACTGATGGCGCCCTCGAGCAGCGCACGCCGATCTGCACGCTCGAAGCGCGAGATCAGGAACACGATCTCGACGGCATCGCCCTCACCCCGCGCGACGTGCATCGCGCGGGGACCCCCATCGTGGAAGCCGCCGTCACGGAGTCGCTCGAACCCGGTCAGATCGAGGAAGAAGAACTTCTCGGGAAGCGTGAAATACTCGGTCAGCAGCCGGAACCCGACGTGTGAATGACGCGGCAGCGGCAGCACTCCCTCATCGGGCTCGAAGCCGACGGGCCGGACGCAGCCCGCCGGCAATGGGATCGGCGGCGCATCCGGGACGCCCGGCCGGCGGAGCAGCACCTGAAGGCAGTTGTTGCAGAGCAGCTCGTAGAGCGCCGCCGCCACGTTCGGCTCGGCGTTCAGGTAGATGCGGAGCGTCTCGATACCGAGCTTCGAGAACGGCACGTCCGGCGCCGAGCGCAACAACACGCGCAGCGCGGCGACCGCTTCCGTGCCGCGCGCCGGCGGATTCAACTGGTGCGGCAAAGTCCACGCGGCGTCGCTGACGTGGATCGGCCAGAGCGTCGTGTCATAGCTGGTGCGAAAGCGGCATCGAACACCGCCGATCTGCCGCGAATACAGCAGCGACTCGCGCGGCACGCGGTAACCCGTGGTCAGCTTGCCCTGCTCCGGATCGAGGCGGAACTGCACGATCGACATCGATGGCACCGGCCGGGCGTACTCGGGATACACGGTGTCGAGCAGCGCGTGCGATATCTCGGGGAACTCGTCGTCGATCTTGATGTGCACGCGCGCGGCGAGAAACGCGAAACCCTCGAGCAGCCGTTCGACGTGCGGATCCTCGCTGCGTGTCGGCTCGAGCTGGAGCATCGACGCCACGCGCGGGTAGCGCTTGCCGAACTCGGCGCCAAGCCGCCGCAGGTACGTCAGCTCGCGTTCGTAGTAGTGCAGCAGCTCGTCCCGCATCACGGCCCCGCGGGCACGCTGAATCGGCCGCTCTTCGCTTCGAGCACGGTGTCGAACAAGAGCGGCTCAGGCTCGGGGTCCAATCGCAGCACCGCCTCGACGCGGAAACGGATGTCACGGCGATCCTCGCCCTCGGCGGGCGGTTCTATCACCCGCACGAGGCTGAGACGCGGCTCGAACCGCTCGATACACGCCTGAACCTCGAGCAGCAGCTCCTGCCTCAGGCGCTTCGAGTCCGCGCTGACCGACGTCATGTCCGGCAGACCGAAGTGATAGACCGAGCTCGCCAGCTCGGTCAGGTGTGCCGGCGCGGGGCGCGCGATGCGACGCGTGTTCAAGAGCCACTCGACGTCACGAAGCACGGCGGCCTTCAATGCGCGCACGGACTCGGCGCCGGAACGTGGCTCGGCATCACCCGACTGGATCAGCCGGTCGAGCACCGAGCGGCGGACGATCGGATCAGTGCTCATTGGCCGAATCCCGGGACGGCAACTGGACCGCGCGCACGGGGTCGAGGCGGCAGATCCGTTCATACAGCGACTGCGGATCGACCGCGCCGCTGTTCAGTGCGATGATGCAGCGGTAGAGCAGATCGAGCGGCTGCGCGACCGTCTCGCCAGCCTCCCATTCCTCGAGACGATGCGCCTCGACCTGGTCGAGCATCTCGCGCAGGATCGGCAACGCTATCGCCTCCATCTTCGCGCCGACCATGATCTCCGCGGCCTGGACGCGGCGTATGAACCGCGCACGCGCGCTCTTCTCGCGCGTCGCCTCGCGGATGAGCAGCTCCATCGCGCCGTGCGGATCGCCGGCATTGGCACGGGCGCGCGCGGCGTCGTACGCATCGCGGCGCGAGGCGATGGTCGGACGGAGGGTCGGACGCGACTCCTCCGGCACGGGCGCCGCATCGGTGCCATCGGAAATGAGCTTGGCTTCGTGCAGCCAGCTCCGTGTCTCGGCGTTGGCCGTCGGCGAATCGTCCATCAACGTCCGAAGCGCCAGGTCCGGCCGATCGGCGAGCAGGGCGCGGAGCGCGCTACGAATTGCGGCGCCAACAGCCTCGTAGTCCTCGCCGAGCTCATCGGCCGCCGTGAGCGCGTAACGCTGCAGGTCGAGCCAGCCGCGGCCGTACGGCTGCGCCAGCGCCTCCTCGGCGGAGGACAGCAGTTCGACCCAGCTCGCGTCGAGCAAGAGACCCTTCAGCCTCGTACGCACCTCCGTCGAGGGCGCCGCCAACAATCGGGGATCATCGGCGCCCGCGCCGCGCAGCTCGCCCCAGCGAAAACCGCGCAGCATCAGGTACGGCGCCGGGTCCGTAGGGCGATCCTGACGCAGCCGGCGCGCGGCGGCCGCGATCCAGGCGGCCGCTTCATCGCGCGTGCGCGGTCCGGCCGCGACGGCGGCC
>JBOHRM010000957.1:0-4050 GCA_050732715.1 Longimicrobiales bacterium | reverse complement strand
AACCCGCGACGTTCAGCGTCGCGACGCACAACACGATCATCACGATCGAGAACAGCATTCCGCGGCCCTCGCCGACGGCCATCCGCAGCAGCTCACGGAGCGGCAAGACCGCCGCTTGCCGAGCTTCGTCCGGCTCCGCGGCCTCGGCCGTGAGCCGGGCGTGCACGACGTCGAGTTCGGCCTGCGCGGAAGAGCGCGTAACTTCGGAATCGAGTCGAGCCACAACGGTAGCTAGCGAGACGCGACTCGTTCCCGCGCCACCGCCGAGCGGGAGCCAGAAGGGATGGTCGCTACGGAATCGGAAGCCGCGCGGCAGCACGCCGACGATCGTGCCCTTGTGACGCTCTCGAAGCGTGCTGTCGTCGAAGTATTCCAATTCCGCTCCGATGGCCGCCGGGTCACCGCTGAAACGCGTCATCCACATCGCGTGGCTCAGAATCACCACGTCCCGTGCGTCTGCGGTGTCTTCCGGCAGGAACTCGCGTCCGAGCACGAGCCGTACACCGAGAAGGTCGAAGAACCCCGGTGACGCCCGTCCGATCTCGATGTATTCGCTGACACCGGCAGCGTCGAGATAGATGCCACTGTTACCCTTGACCGCCATCTCCTGGTAGGACGTTGTCTGTGCTCTCCAGCTCGCCGCGGTGCGCATCGACGTGATGTCAGGACAATGCGCGCACCCGGGAAATCGGACCGAACTCACTTCGGTCAGCCAGACCAGCCGATCGGGTTCGCGAAACGGCAGAGGCCGGAAGTCCAGCGCATCGATCACAGCGAACATCGTGGTCGACGCCCCGATCCCGAGCCCGAGCGAGAGGATAGCCATCGCCGTGGGCAGGGGTTTCGTGCGAAGCGAACGCGTTGCAAACCGGACGTCCAGCCATGACAATCGCAACGCGTCGAGCCATCGCAGACCGCGCGATACACGCGCTTCAGCCTTGCAGCGCTCAGGGCTGCCGAATTCGCGCCGGGCCAGACGAATGGCCTCCGACGGTGCAATTCCAGAGCGAACGAGATCCTCCGCGCGCATCTCCACGTGTATGCGGAATTCCTCATTCATGTCCGCTTCGACATCCGAGCGCCGCCGCACGCCGCGCCACAATGACCGTACGCGCGCGATGAGTCCCGTGAACATCACGAATCCCTTCGCTGGAATGTTCGCCAGCACCGGCCGCGGCAAGCCATTCCCGGAGCGGGTCGCCCGGTGCGGTCGCGCGCGCCGGCGAGGGCCAGGGGTTGGTAGAGCTTCGGTTCGAACCGCTCGAACGGAGGCGGCGGCGTGAAGGCGGACACGACACCCACGATCTCGAACCAGGGACCGGAGTCGCTGTCGCCCGGTGCGTCTTGGCCGCGAACCACTTGGCGAATGCGGCGGCCGAGGACATCACCGCCCCCGAGAACCTGCTCAGCGAACACGCGGTCGATTATGACGGCGTTCGAGCCGGGAGCGGCATCCGATTCGACGAATCCACGGCCAGCGAGTATCGGGACGTCGAAGACCTCGAACAGGTCCGTCGAGACATCGTTGACCCACACCCAGCTCAGCGTCCCGGCACCCTCCACCTGAACTGGACGTGCGGCTCGGTTCCGGGAAAGCGGCTGGCGAACGCGGTACCGGCGACGTCCGGCTCCGCTTCGAGGCGGCGCAGCATTTCCGAAACGCCGTCATCGCCGCAACCGTCGCGTTCCACGCGCTACCTCCAGGGACGACGAGACTGCGCTCGTCGGTCCTGAACGCCGAGAGGTCGCGAACGGATCGGAGCGCGACGCGCCACAGCAGAAAATCGTGGAGTGAACGGCGGTCCGGGCCGCCGGGGTTCCTGACGTCCGAGTTCTGGAGCGAGACCACGCGATCGCCTTCGTCCAGAGGCAGCGGCGCATCCACGAGGGTGTGGATGAAGCCGAACCCGCCGCCGCCGATCGCGATCGCCACGGACATGCCGATCACCGAGACCAACGACAATCCCCGATACTTCGCAAGCATCCGCACGCCGAGCTTCACATCGAGCCATGAGAAGCCGATCATGTCGAAAAGCCGCAGGCCACGCGAGGCTCGGGCGTCCTCCTTGTGGCCTTCCGCATGTCCGAACTCGAGGCGCGCCTGACGAGCGGCCTCGCGGGGCGGCAGTTCTCGACGTACGAGATCCTCCGACCGTAGCTCGAGGTGATGGAGGAACTCCTCGCGCATCTCGGCCTCCACTTCGGCCCGGTGGCGCAGCCCACGCCACAGCGAGCGCATTCGCGCTCTGAACGTCGAGATCGGCATCACAGCTCCTGAGGTGTTGCAGCCAATGACCGCGCGATCGCTTCGACCAGCCGATTCCAGCCCGCCACCTCTTCACCGAGGCGCCGACGACCAGCCGCCGTCAGGCGATAGTACTTCGCCCGCCGGTTGTTCTCCGACGTCCCCCATTCGCTCGTGATCAAACCCTGATGCTCCAGGCGGTAGAGCGCCGGATACAGCGCGCCCTGCTGGATCTGCAGCGCGCCGCCCGAGATCTGCCCGATCCGCAGCAGCACGCCGTACCCGTGCTGCTTGCCGAGCGACACCGCCTTGAGGATCAGCAGCTCGAGGGTGCCAGGAAGGAGCTCCGCATGTTTGGTCATCGGCCTCTCCTATTTCGCCTAGGAGAATGGTATAGCCGGCGCTTGTGGCCGTCAAGTCAAGACCTCGAGACCGCTTGGAGAGACGTTGTGTTGACAGCGAGGATCGTTGCGCGGGACCGGACTTGCAGTCCATCTTGAGGCAATGATGTCCAGAGTTGATCCGGAGTCGGACCGGTCTGCGCCTGAGGAGACGTCGAAAGGGGAGCGCTCGCCTGTGCGAGCGGGGCTCAGCACGGCGGGCCTCGAGAGGCTGGTGGTCGAGATGGCCGTGATTGTCGTCTCCGTGGTCCTCGCGTTCATCGTCAACGAGTGGCGTCAGGACGTAGCTCGCTCGGCCACGATCGCCACTGTCCTGAACGCGGTTCGAGAGGAGGTGGCGGCGAGGAACTCAAACGCACGCGCTCCTTGCGGCCCGACCATATCGCGTCCGCTGCATGCGGTAGTTAGCCTGCGATTCGCCTGAGTGGGCCTACTCCTTCCGGAGTTGAAAGAAGGCTAGTACGTAGCCGTCCGCATCCGTGACTTCGAAGCCCCACAGGCCATCGTCGATGAAGGACAGCTCTTTCACGAACGAGGCGCCGCGCTGCTTGAACTCATCGAAAAGAGGGTCAGGGTCCAATGTGTAAATGTACGCGTCCCAGCGCGCCCACTCGTGCCGCGAGTGGTTGGGACAGGGGGGCACTTCGGGGAGAATGGCCTTGAGCATTATTGCGATACCATCCCGGCGCACCTGGGCGTAGTACACGTCGTCAGGCGGCCCCTGGAAATCCAGCTGGAAGCCGAAGCGCTCGATGTAGTGGGCGATCGAGGCTTGCAGGTCCGCGACGATGAAGAAGGGGGTGATCGAAACGAGGTTCTTTTCCGCCACTTCGGGGCTGGCGCGCTGTGACGCGGTTTCGGGTGGGTTCATGGCTAAGTTCCCTCTCATCGTCGCTGCTCGGCGCAGGCTACGGCTGAGCTAAGCGGGCGTCTAACTTGGTTCTACGTTGGCCAGCGTAGTACCTGTAGGCCGCGAGTTTCAGCCCGCGTCCGCTGACGGCCAATCGTCGTAACCCGAATCGTCGGTGTTCGTTGCCCGTTTGCTAGACGCCTTCTCCACGTGACGGGACGGGTCAGCCTATCACTCGGTGGCCCTGTGAGCAAGGAACATCCGCTGGGGCTACGAACGCCCCCGGCCGCCCCGGTTCCGAACGTTCGAGCTCGACGCGAGCCCCACCAGTGAGGCCTTAGCAGGCGACATCGCTCAGGATTCCACGCCATCCGCCGTCATCCGGCGCCGCCCATCTGACGCGGCGCAACGGCCTTGCCACCCTTGCGGGGATGTTCCAAAATATGGAATATTGCTTGGGATAGGGGGTCTCCGATGGTAAAGAAGCGCATCCGGTTAAGACCCGAGGACTTCCACATCCTGCTCCTCCTCACGGAGCGGCCGAAGCATGGCTA
>JBOHRM010000956.1:0-5864 GCA_050732715.1 Longimicrobiales bacterium | reverse complement strand
CCGCGTCGTCGAGGACCTGCATCTCGGGCGCCGCGAAATAGATCTGCTCTGGCCCCTCGACCGCCCGGTAGAAGATTCCGCTGTTGCCGCCGGGGTCGACGTTCCAGTCGATCGACAACTCGAAGTCGCGGAAGATCTCGGTCGTGATGATGTCGCGCGTTGGCCCGACACGGACCAGTGCGCCGTCGACAACGTCCCAGCCTTCCGGCATCGAGTCCATCATGTAGCCGCGCCAGCCGGCCATCGTCTCGCCGTCGAACAACAGCGTCCAGCCGGCCGCCTGCTCGGCTTCCGTCAGCGTGTTCATCGCCGCCTCCTGCGCCCGTAGATCCGTCACCGACATCGCGACGAAGCAGACGATCCAGGTCAAGCCCATCACTCGATTGAATCGGACGTCGATCATCGTTTCACCTTTCTTTTTCGGTTGCCCGTTCCCGGTTTCCGGGTCCCGGTTCGTTGCCGATGTCTCGACTCGATAGAGAACCGGGAACGGGCTAACCGGGAACCGGCTAATGGATTAGACCTCCCAGCCTGGCCGATAGTCGCGCGTCAGGAGATGGTCCATCTCGGGAACGTTCGTGATGCTCATGCTCTCAGGATCGTAGTGGATCGCGCGGCCCTGACCCGCGCGCAGCGCCACGATGCCGAGCAGCATGACCTCGGTGAGCGGTGCGGCATAATCGAACGGCGCCGTCGGCTCGCCCTCGCCCTTGCACGCGTTCACCCAGTTCATCTCGTGCTCCTCCTCGATGCGAGGCAGCGATTCGGGCACCTGCTCCGCCGACTCGGCGACGGATTCGGGATAGACCGTCGGGTTCTCGCCGTACGTCTCGTGCAGCAGGATCCCCCTCTCGCCGGCGTACAGCACGCCGCCGGTCGGATTGAGCTCGACATCGGGCGGCAGCATCTCGTGACGCGGCGGGAGCAGCCCACCATCGTACCAGTACATCCGCACGGGCGGCCGATCGCCGCGTGCCGGGAACTCGTACGCCGCCGTCATGGCGAGCGGGAACGAGACCGGCGCATCGCGTGGGCCGCCCCACGGCGTGGATGACGCCTCGACGCTCGTCGGGTAGCCAAGGTCCAGCGCCCAGAACGGATGGTCGACCAGATGCGCGCCCATGTCACCGAGCGCGCCGACGCCGAACTCGACCCAGCCGCGCCAGTTGAACGGGTGATAGATCGGATGGTAGGTGATCTCGTCCTTGACCGGGCCCAGGAACAGCTCCCAGTTCACGCCCTCGGGCGGCCGATAGTTGCCCGCCAGCGCCGTCGCGGTCCGGTCCGTGATCGCGCCGCGGTTCCACGATGGTGGCGCGTTCGGATCCTGCGGTGACGCAGCGCCAGGCCTCGGCACACCCTGCGGCCAGATCGGCCGGTTCGTCCATACGTAGACCTCGCGGATCTCGCCGAGCACTCCCGCCTGGACGATCTCGTTGATCCTGCGCGCCTCGTCACTCGAGTGGCCCTGGTTGCCCATCTGCGTGATGACGCCCGTGCGGCGAGCGACATCGCGCAGCACGCGCGCCTCGTAGACCGACCACGTCAGCGGCTTCTGCAAATACACGTGCTTGCCGAGCTCCATCGCGGCTTTCGCGATGACCCCATGCAGGTGGTCCGGTGTGGCGATGATGACGGCGTCGATGTCGGTCTGCCTCTCGAGCATCACACGAAAATCCGTGTACTTCGCGGCCGTACCGAACTGCTCCTGCCAATGGAGGCCTTCCGGCCGCGGCTCGCCGTCATCGTCCTTCGTCCGCTCGAGCACCTTGCGCTCGACCAGACCCATGTCGACGTCGCAGACCGCAACAATATTCTCCGACCCGACCTGCTGCGCGTTCTCCGTGCCCATCCCCCCCGCGCCGATGATCGCGATGCCGAGCGTGTCGCTCGGCGCACGATGGCGCGGGCCGCCGAGTACGTGCCGCGGAACGATCATCGCACCGATCGCCGCCGTCGAGGCATCGATGATGAAGTCTCGTCTCGTCAGATCGGGAGGTGACATAGCGTTTGGCCTCCGGGCTGAAATCGTTTGCGGTTGAGCGGAATAGCGCGCCGACAATTTTGGCGCCGCCGGTCCCGCGGCCGCAAGGCCCGCTCCGCGGGCACGTGCGGGCATCGCGCAAGGACGGGCTCGTCCATGACCCGAGGAACCTGCTAGATTGAACCCGATGCAGCGGCCGCGGTCCGTAGGGTAGGGGAGACATGCTTCGAAGGTGCATATTCTGCGAGAAGCCGTTCGCGGAGACGGATGCGTTCACCGACTTCGCGTGCGGCCGTGGCATCGCCTATGACCGCGCTCGCGGCCGTCTGTGGGCGATCTGCGACCACTGTCACCGCTGGAACCTCTGGCCGATCGAGTCGCGTGCCGAGACGCTGGACGCGCTCGAAAGAACCGCGCGTGACGAGGGCCACCTGTTGGCGCAGACCGCGAACGTATCGTTGCTCGAGACGGAGCGGTTCCTGCTGCTGCGCGTCGGCCACACGGATCTCGCGGAGGAGGCGTGGTGGCGGTACGGCCGCGCGCTGCGGCGCAGGTGGGCGAGCTTCAACAGCCGCGGCTCGCGGCTGAGCGCGTACAGCTTCGCGGCGATCGCGTCCATGAGCGAGTCGATCGGGTTGACCGATACCGGCATCCGCATCGAGTGGGACGAGACGCCGATCGCCGATGTATTGCGCTGGCGCCGGTTCAGCTGGGCCGCATGGCACGGCCGGGTCCCGTGTCCGAACTGCACGAGCGTGCTGCTCGCCGTGCGCTTCGACCTGTCGTGGTGGCTGCATCCGATTCGTGGCGCCGATGGCCGAATCGCCGTGGGCGTGCCGTGCGACCGCTGCGATCCGTGGACGCCCGACAAGGTCTACCGCATCGAGGGCGATGACGCCCGGCAGGTGCTCCGGCGCGTGCTCGCGTATCAGCAGATCTCGGGCGCCTCCGCCACGATGCTCGGCGATGCGATGCACGAGCTGAGGCGCGCGGGCTCGGCTTCCGCGTTCCTATCGCGTCTGCCGGAACGGCGCTCTTCACTCTGGCGGTTGGGTCGGACCGGCCGGCTGGCGCTCGAGATCGCGATCAACGAGAGCGCGGAACGGAGTATGCTCGATACGCAGGTCCGCGCGCTCGAGGCGAGGTGGGCCGAAGAGGAAGAGATCGCGCGCATCGTGGACGATGAGCTCACCGCCGTTCGCTCGACCGCGGCGCCGCCGAGTCCGCGACACTCAGACAGATCTCGTGACATCGCATAGGGCGACGACGGCGCTGGAGGACTAGCCGGACAATGACGGCACGCGCCGGAGGTGACGGAAAGCCGCGCTGCGGCTGGCCCAGTGATGACGCGCGCATGCTCGCCTATCACGACGACGAGTGGGGCGTGCCCGAGCACGACGATCGCGCACTCTTCGAGAAGCTCGTGCTCGACGGTGCCCAGGCCGGCCTCTCCTGGCGCACGATTCTGCACCGCCGCGAGGGCTACCGGAAAGCGTTCCGCGGATTCCACCCCGAGAAGATCGCGCGCTGGGGCCCGCCGGAGGTCGAACGGCTCGCCGCCGATGCCGGGATCATCCGCAACCTCGCGAAGATCCGCTCGGCGATCACCAACGCGCAGGCGTTTCTCGCCGTGCAGGAAGAATTCGGCAGCTTCGACGCATACGTGTGGGACTTCGTGGACGGCGAGATGATCGTCAACCGCTGGACCGGCCTCGATCAGCTACCGGCCAGCACGCCGCTGTCCGAGCGCATGTCGAAGGAGTTGAAGCGCCGCGGCTTCAAGTTCGTCGGCCCGACCATCGTCTACGCGTACATGCAGGCGATCGGCATGGTGAACGACCATGTCAACCATTGTTATCGCTGGGAGGAAGTTCAACAGGACTGAAACGCGTGGGCACACAGAAATCGCTGTCTTACGAAGCCCTCCGGCTCGCTGCATGCTGCCCCGCGGAGCCGGTCTTCGTGGCCTTCTTCGACTGCTTCCTCGTCTTTCCCGTCTCCTCCTCCGTCGCCGGCCAGCTATTCGTGATGAAATACGCACGACGAAAGGCGCGCCACGAAATGGCGTCCTCATGGATCGGCATGTGGCCGTGCTCGACGTGCCCAAACCGGCTCGCTGCCCGGACGTCGTCGTCTTTCGGATTCATGACGAGGAAGGCGCCGAGCATTGATTCCTCCTCCGGCTCGAGCTCTTCCTCGAACACTTTGTAGAGGTACCGTCTTATTGCGGCCTTATCGGGGTAAGCCCAGTTCGCGGCGATGACCACATCCATGTGATGGTACGAGCCCCAACGCTGGAGCAGCGCGAAAAGGTTCAGCGGGCCCTTCTCCTTTGCGATGCGCTCTTCGACCTCGATCATTCTTTTTGCCAACGTCTTGAACCGAAAGCTCATAGCGCCCTCAGCAACCTTCGGGTGGATTCGATCATCTTGGCCAGGTCGTCCCGTGTCGTCTTGCCGCCGCGGTAGCGGACGTCGGGTGTCCACCACTCGACGTCGCGCCATTCCTCCCCGAAAGTGCCCGTCACCTTCGCCTCGCGGCCCGAGAGTCGAAGAAGGACCGCCAGGTCGTGCGTCCTGAAGCTCTGATAGCCCCGGAACTCGGCCGACGTTCCTGGATATCCGCTCCACTTCAATGCTTTGCAAATACGTGCTTTCAGCGCGAGTTCGACCGCGTATCCGCACAAGTACGCGCCGCTGTCGTATCGTCGTGCACGGAGCAGGTGTTCCGCGTCGTTCAGGCGCGCACGTGCGATCGACCGCAGTTCACGAGCATCGATCATCGCGTCAACCGGTTCGTCTGCGTGTCCAACTGATCAGCCCGCTGCGCGGGCGAGTCCGGCCGGGCTAGCGGCTGGACACGGTTATCCTTGTGAAGAATTGCGCGGCGTGACCATGGCCGGATCGGCCATCAGGATGGCTATTTCACGCTCGTCATTCGGCGCGGAGCGCCTCGACGGGGTCGACGCGCGCGGCACGGCGCGAGGGCATGAGCAACGCGGCGATGCATGAGATGGCGAGCACGAGGCTCACGGCGAGGATGGTGATGGGATCGAGCGGCGAGATGCCGAACAGAAGGCTCTGGACGAAACGCGCGAGCCATATCGCGGCGATGATCCCGGCGGTGAGGCCGGCCGCCGCCGGGATGAGGCCGCGCGCCAGCACGCTCGTCTGGATCTGACGGCCGCGCGCGCCAACGGCGATGCGGATGCCGAACTCGCGCGTGCGCCTCGCGACCGTGAACGCGACGAGGCCGTACACGCCGATCGCGGCGAGGATGAGGGCGACGACGGCGAAGACGGTCATCACGACGAGCAAGAATCGTGGTTGCTGGACCAATTCCGCTCGCAGCTTATCGCCGGTCTCCAGAGTGATCGGCAACCCGGGATCCAGAGACTGCACGGCGCGGCGTGCCGCGGGTCCGACAACGGCGGGATCGCCCGCGGCGCGGATCACGATCATCGGACGTTGTAACTCTTCGATGCCCGTCGGATAGAACAGAAACACCGGACCGTACGGTTCGTGCGGACCCGAGAGCTTTACATCCTCGGATACGCCGACGACTGTCAGCCACGCGTCCTCGAACAGTCGGAACCGCTTGCCTACCGCGCTCTGCCCGGGCCAGAGGCGGCGCGCCAGGTCGACATCGATGATGACCGATCCGGCATCGTTCACGAGGTCATCCGGATTGAACGACCGCCCTTCGCGCAGCGGGATGCCCATGATGCGGAAATACGCGGTGTCGACCGAAGCCTGTGGGATCAACTCGAACGGCTCGGTCTCGAGGGGCGGTGCGCCGTCGCGCTCGATCGATGAGGGGAAGCTGATCCCGCCGCCGTCTATGCCGCCGAACGTCCACGTCACGTCGCTCACACCGGGCA
>JBOHRM010000955.1:0-3110 GCA_050732715.1 Longimicrobiales bacterium | reverse complement strand
CACCCGCACGTACGAACGACGCGGGTCCGCGTCCGCTCCGCGCGGCGGCGACGTCTCCTCGATCAGCCCGTTCGCCAACAGATCGCGGATGCGGCGGTACAGGTTCGCCGGCCAGATGCGGGCGCCGCCGCCTTCCCGCGCCTCGATCTCCTGCACGATCCGATAGCCGTGGCTCGCTCCGCCCAACAGCACCAACAAGATGCGAAACTCGAGCGGGTGCAGCGGCAGATATGCCTGCACGTCTTCCGTTGTGTCCATCGCACGTGTCCCTGTTGCTGATCGGGCCCCCAGCCTCGCAGCTGATCAGCCGCTGCCGGGTGTGCGCCCTCACCGGCGCGGCGCATCAGGTCCCAGCCGGTCCGCACACGCTGCCGTCGGACTGATACTATCATTACGACGGTAGTCGGGTCTGTCAAGAAGCTTGTCCGAAGCGATCGGATTCGGATGTTCGACCTGGCGGCCCCGCTATGTCTCGATTTCAGGAGGGACGGGTCACGCATTCGAATCGAGACGAATCATGAGGAATCCAGGAAGGCAGGAGGTCGGGTGAGTTCCTGGATTCATAGCTTCCTCAGATGCGCCCGTCACCGAACCTACGAAACGGAGCACTAATTCACCGCAAACTCGTCACGCTCGGCACCTGCGGGCCACGCTGACGAGTTGGCCGCAATATTTACGGAAGACTCGTCACGCCCGCGACTTGTGGGCGACGGTTGTCGAGTTAGGCGTAATATTTACGGAAGACTCGTCACGGTGCCTCGGACACGCCGTCGAGTGACGAGTTATCGAATCCGATGAAGCCGGCGCCGCCCAGGGGCTGTCGACCATGCGGCTCCCGATGCTGTTTGTTGCCGGCAGATTGACACTATCCCGTAACACCACCTGTCAAAGGGTGGCGGTGACGGCGGATCAGTTGGATGCTGATCAGGCTGCATCGATCGTGTGACGAACGCGTGACTGAAGGAACACCGTGGGCCGTTGCGACGAAGACGTTCTGCCGAACCCGTTCGTCATCATCGCGTGGTCTTCGCTTTCCGTTCACGTCGATCGCGCAGATGAAGGTAGAACAACCCGACGAGGGCCAACAACAGAAAAATCACGGCCAGGGCGAAGGCGATCCATTGTTCAATGGTCATCGTAGAGCCTCCGTATCAGCACGTAGTATCGAATGCTGATCCAGACAATAACCGCCACGAGCAGAACTGCAAGTGCGATACCCGCCCGTTTCAGGTCATCTGGAAGATGCAGAGTGAACATGGCGCCGAACACGGACGCCAACATTGCGCAGAACACCGCGAATGCGACTCGCAAGCCGGCCCAACTCCTCCTTGATTCCGTCCGTGCTCATGGCGAATCGCGAGACGTGCCTCGTACCAAAGGCCGGTGTGGGCCGCGGTGGCACGTGGGCTCTGGACGGCGTCATTATCGTGCAAGGCCAGGAGACCCCGGAATAGCGGATCGGAACAAGAGCATGTGAGAAGTGGACGTCGTCACATCGCACGGTGGATAAGGGCGTCGAGACGCCTTTAGCCGCACGCCGTCGGATTACAGGCTGTGCCTGGTGCGCTACAGGTTGCGCGGCGGGCGCGAACCGGCGGGCTCGAACTGCGGTTGGTCCGACGGCTCGTCGGGGATCGGGTCTTCGCCGGGGTTGACGTAGATGTCGATCTCGACGCCGCGCTGCTTCTCGTAGAGGCGGCGGTAGAGCCCGCCGTTGCGGAGCAGCGAGGCGTGCGTGCCGGACTCGATGATGCGGCCTTCGTCCATGACGAGGATCTGGTCGGCGCTCTGGATGGTGGAGAGGCGGTGTGCGATGACGAACGTGGTGCGGCCGCGGCGCAGGGAGCGGAGCCCGTCGCGGATGAGCGCCTCGCTTTCGCTGTCGAGGCTCGAGGTCGCCTCATCGAGGATGAGGATGCGCGGGTCGGCGAGGATGGCGCGGGCGATGGCGACGCGCTGGCGCTGGCCGCCGGAGAGCGTGACGCCGCGCTCGCCGACAATGGTGTCGTACTGCGTCTCGAATCGTTCGACGAACTCGTCGCAGTGTGCGATGCGGCCGGCCGCGCGGACCTCGTCCTCGGTCGCGGACGGATTCGAGAACGCGATGTTCTCGCGGATCGTGCCATCGAACAGGAAGTTGTCCTGCATGACCACGCCGAGCTGGGTGCGGTATCCGCGGAGCTTCACGTTCGAGAGGTCGCGGCCGTCCACGTCGATGCGGCCGGATGTGGGCCGGCTGAAGGCCATGATCAGGCCGATCATCGTGCTCTTCCCGGCGCCGCTCGGTCCCACCAACGCCGTCGTCGTGCCGGCGCGCGCATGGAACGACACGTTGCGCAGGACCGGCACGTCCGTCTCGTACTCGAAGCTGACGTCGTCGAAGACCAAGTCGCCGCGGATGTCCGTGATCGGCTCGCGGTTTTCGTCATCGTGGTCCTCGGTCGAGCGCTCGCGGATCTCGCGGATGCGATCGAGGCCGGCGAACGCCTCGGTGATCTGCGTGCCGATGTTCGCGATCTGGACGAGCGGCGCGACCATGTAGCCCGCGAGCAGCACGTACATCACCAGGTCACCGAGCGACATGGTGCCGGCGAGGATCGCGCGGCCGCCGATGACCATGATGAGGATGCCGACGCCGCCGACGATCACGGTGGTGAACGCGGTGACCGCGGAGGTGGCGGTGATCGTGCGCGCTATGTTGCGGAAGAGTCGATCGACGCCCTCGCGGAAGACGCCGTGCTCGCGCTCCTCGGCCACGTACACCTTCAGCAGTCGCACGCCGCCCAACGCCTCGCCGAGACGGCCGCTCACCTGCGATTGGATCTCCCAGCGCTCGCGGAAGATTGGCCGCAGCTTCTTGAACGCCATCGCCATCGACGCTGCGAACGCGATGAGCAGCCCGACCGCCGCCAGCGTGAGCTGCCAGTTCACGAACAACATGATGACGAGCACGATGAGCACTCTCAGCAGTCCACCCGCGATCTGCACGATCCCCGTGCCCACGAGATTGCGGACGCCCTCGGGGTCGTTCATGACGCGCGAGATCAGTACGCCGCTCTTCGTCGAATCGAAGAACGCCACCGGGAGTCGAATCACGTGCTGCTGCACAC
>JBOHRM010000954.1:0-7842 GCA_050732715.1 Longimicrobiales bacterium | reverse complement strand
ATGCCACGCCGACGGCCTCGACCCGGTACTCGGACGCTGACACGACGGTGCCCGTCCGGCCCGTCACCCGTGGATCTTGTGGAATCTGTGCGCGCCGAACGCGGACTCGCGTGCCTTGCGGCGCGATGACGACGGGGATGCTCATCGGGTCTGCGTCCTCCCTTGCACTCGCCGGCAGCCGATCCGAAATTGGCCCCGCGAAGTCATGACTCGTGTTCGGAGAAAAGAAAGAATGGCCCGAGGTCCGCAGAATACGGCAGCGCTCGGTATGGGTTTCGGCATCGGCGTGCTCTGGCTGGTGATGGCCGCCACGTCACTGTGGAGCTCAGTGCGCGGCTACATCCACGGCCGATCCGACTGGGGCCTCGCGTGGGGACTCGTCGGAGTCCTGTTGCTCGCCGCCGGCGTGGCCGCCATGGTCGGAACGTGGTGGCACGAGACGCGCGTGCTCGAGAACGACTGAACGCGAACGGTGGTGGCGGGGCAACCCGTCGACGTAGGGGCGGTGGGAAGTGGCGTTGGGGAGTCCACCCGCGAACCCCAAACCCCGAGACCTTCACAGCGGCTCGCGCCACAGCCCGAGCAGCTCACCGTCGAAACGCGCTGGGTCGGAACGGTACGCCGCGGCCCACTCGTCGAAATCGGGCAAATTCAGCTCCGCCGTCAGCGCTTCCGTGACTCGCTCGACGATCGCCCGAAACGACATATCCGCTCCCAGCGCCCGGTCTTCAGAACCGGTCGTTTCGCCAACGGCGTCGGTTCGAGCCTCGGACCCGGGCGATGCCTCACGCGCAGAAGGGAGCCCGGCCCGCTCACGGCCGCGTACCTGGTGCTCTCGCGCGGCTCGCTCCGCAAGCTGGTATATCTCTTCTGGCGTCAGCTTCACGAACCGGTTCGCAACGCGCGCGGAGCACCAGTCCAGATACTTCGCGCGCAACACCGGATCGCTCGACCGGCCCGCACCCTTCCGGACCACCGAATCGTGCGGATCGATGGGACGCTCCTGCTAATGTTCGAAGGGTGGCGCGCCCGCCCGATCCGGCAGCATGCGCCGGACGGGGCCGCGCGACCGCGCCACGCCACCCTTACGCTACGCCCGCAGCGATGCAGTGGTCAAGTTTTTGCGGTTGGACCCGGACGGCCGCTACCCCACGTCCTCGCGTTGGACGGCGGCCGAGGTGGCGGCGAGATGATCGAACACACGACGATGCGTGAGGGCGTAAAACAGGATCCGAGCGAGCATCTCCGGATCTTCGCGCTGCACCTCCTCGACCTCTTCGGCAACGGCCCTCGGAAGTTGGACTCGCAGATCGACGGCACACGGCTCCCACATAGACCTGGCCTCACGCATTGGAACAGAATTGTTCAATTTTTGCGAAGGCCGTCGCGGGCGGTCGCGGCAGCATCGCGTCCGACGTTACAAGTGCAAGCGGCGATCAAGATAAAAGCGCGAGCCCGTCTGCGTCAAGCTTTTCCGTAACCGCAACATTGCCAAGTTGTTACACGGATACGCTTGATTAGCAACGAGTTACGGGGTTCGTGCCGCCGAGGTGTTACATCGGAAGCGGTGGTTTGGGAGCGCTCCAAAACTTGCGATTTGTTTGACGAAACCTGCTGCGCGCGTGTGGGTTACCGATCGAGTCGGGGGAAAAAACACGGCCGCCGGACCCCACAAAAATTGCAATTTTCTGGAGGCTGGCGCGGGTGTGGATCGGGTTGACGTGATGCGGCGGCGCGATTAGCGTGCATCGATTCACGGAGGCGGTTGAGCGGCCCCTCTCGAGGCGCTGATGTCCGCGCGGGAAGGTCGCGGTGTCCTCCGGTCCGGACCAGGACGAGGCGTTCGATTTTCGATGTGTCCCCTCTCCCGACAGGAAGGCTCGGACGCGACGCGCGCGCCCGCGGAGGCGGCGGGTCAAGGCGTGGCGCGCACGCGCTGCCGTTCATTCTGCTTCCTGTACCGTGGTGGGGTGCGCTGGACGGTCTTCCTGCTGACGTATCTGCGGACGGATGGGCAGTGGCGAGGTTATTTCACGTTCCGCACGGCGGAGGAAGGCCTCGATCAGTCGGAGATCCGGACGGCGGATCTATTCGTGGAGGAGACGGAAGAGGAGGTCGATGCAAGGGCGCGTGGTCTCGGCCGGCCGCTCGTGCTCGCGTTGCTCGAGTCGGCGCTCGACACGCATCAACGCCGGCAGGGTTTCTCACCGGAGCTGGCGCTGCAGTTCCGCGACCTGCTGAGCCGTCACGCCGCCGAGCAGCATGCGCACCGGTTCGGCAGCGGCGAGGTGGGTGGCGCGCCGTCGCTCGAGGACCTGCATTCGCTCTACGAGTCGTACCGGCTCGATCAGGTCTCGCATCTCGTCGTCCTGATGGGCCCGGATGATTTCCGTGAGATGGTCGAGGTGCTGCTCGACGGCCGGCGCATCGACTTCAAGGCACGCGACCGGTTCCAGCTCGCGATGGGCGTGGTTCAGGAGATCGAACGGCGCCTGCCTCTGCCGCCGTTCGAGCGCTGGGTCGAGGATTACATGGCGAACCCGGACGAGTATCGTCGATACTCGCACGCGCTGCATCGAGAGCAAGTGCTTCCTTGAAGCGACACCGGCACCGGCGTGGCGACGGGTCAAGAGGGTCCAGCCGGAGCCGAGGGTCCGGCCGGGCCGCCGTCGCGTGCTGGTCCCGTGTCAGTTGCCTCCCTGGATCGCGGTGCGCACCGCGGCGATGCCGGTGGGGACCGTGTTCCATAACACGATGACGAGCAATGGTGGCACGGCGAGGCGCAGCGTCCATATCCAAGCGGTCATGAGCGGGCGGAGGGCGGGTGACGCGCCTTCCGTGAAGGCGTCGAGCCGATCTTTCATTCTCCATCCGACGAGGATGGCGAGCAGAAGGCCGCCGAGCGGGAGGAAGACTTCGGACGCGACCGCGTCCATCGCGCCGAGGACGTTCGTATCGAGCGCGGGCGCGATGCCGATGAGCGCGATGAGGCCACCGCAGATGAGTGCGGCGCTGCGACGTTCGAGGCCGAAGCTGTCGACGGCTGACGCGACGACGACTTCGAGCAGGGAGATGGCGGATGTGAGCGCGCCGACGAAGAGCGCTATGAAGAACAGCAAACCGACGGCGCGGCCTGTCGCCCCCATCGCCTCGAACGCGCCGGGCAAGGAGATGAAGAGCGTGCCGAGTGCGCTTGAGCCGACCGCGGACTGGAGTCCGAGCGCGAAGATGACCGGGAATACGACGAGTCCCGCGACGAAGGCGACGCTCATATCGGAGATCGCGATCACGGTCGAATGGCCGGGCAGGTTGCTGTTGCGCTGCAAATAGCTGGCGTAGGTGAGCATTGCGCCCATGCCGAGCGATA
The DNA here is from genome assembly GCA_050732715.1 of Longimicrobiales bacterium. Taxonomy (GTDB): domain Bacteria; phylum Gemmatimonadota; class Gemmatimonadetes; order Longimicrobiales; family RSA9; genus JBOHRM01. The sequence continues at coordinate 4,475 of JBOHRM010000954.1, read as the reverse complement.
GGGAGAAGAACGCCTGGCTCGCCGCGGCGCCGAGTGTCTCGAACGAGAAGACGTCGGAGACGTGCGGCGTGAGGTAGAAGGTGTAGCCCTCGTTCGCGCCGGGAAGGAACGCGGCCCAGATCGCGAGGCCGAGCATGATCGCGAACAGCAACGGCATCATCACGTACGATGCTCGCTCGATGCCTCGCTTGATCCCGCTCGAGACGATGAGGATCGTGGCCACCATGAAGATCAGGTGATAGGCGGCGGCGCCGATGCCCTGCGAGATACGGCCGAAGTAGCCCGCGGAGTCCGCCGGGAACGGGCTCAGGATGGCATCGAGCGCGTAGCGTGTGACCCAGCCGGCGATGACGGAATAGTAGGCGAGAATCAGCACGCCGCTGATCACGAACAGATAGCCGACCGGCGTCCAGCGGCGGCCGCCGGCCTCGTGCAGGGCACCGATCGGGCTCTGCCGGGTCGATCGGCCGAGCCCGAACTCCGCGATCATCACGGGGATGCCGATTACGAACGTGAGCAGCAGGTAGAGCACGACGAACGCGGCGCCGCCGCCTTCCGCCGTCTGGTACGCGAAGCGCCACATGTTGCCGAGCCCGACGGCCGAGCCGACGGCGGCCAGGATGAAGCCCGCGCGGCTACCCCAGAGCTCGCGGCCGGTCGTGGCCCCACCGGCCGTCGCGGATTCGGGGCCGGTCGTAGCGCTCGTCGCATCGGTCATCGCGTTCTCCTCACACGCCGAGGTTCAATGGGACGGGGGTTTCACCGGTGTAGTCGTAGAAGCCGCGCCGCGTTTTGCGGCCGTAGTAGCCGAGCGTGATCATGCGCTTGAGCAGCGGCGGCGGCGCGAAGCGCGGGTCGCGGAACTCGTCGAACATGATCTCGGAAATACGGTAGAGCGTGTCGAGCCCGACGAAATCGCCGAGCGTGAACGGGCCCATCGGGTAGCCCGTTCCGAGCGTCATGCTCTTGTCGATGTCCGTCATGCTGGCCAGTCCCTGCTCGAGGCTGCGGATCGCGTCGAGCATGTAGGGCACGAGCAGCCGATTCACGATGAAGCCGGACGTATCCTTCGCCACGACGGGTTCCTTGCCGAGCGAGCGCGCGAAGTCGAACGCGGTACGAAACACGTCGTCGTCCGTGATGATCGTCTTCACCACCTCGACCAGTTTCATCACGGGGACGGGGTTGAAGAAGTGGAGCCCCACGAAGCGTTCCGGCCGCCGCGTCGCGGCCGCCATGTCCGCGATCGTCAGCGAGCTCGTGTTGCTCGCGAAGATCGCGTCATCGCCGGCGATGCCGTCGAGCGTGCGGAACATCTCGTTCTTGACGTCGATGTTCTCGGTGACCGCTTCGATGACGATGTCGGCGTCCGCCAGCTCGTCGAGCGAAGTGGTCATGTGGATTCGGTCGAGTGCTTGCGCGCGCACCTGCGCTTCGAGCTTGCCCTTGTTGACGGCGCGGTCGAGGCTTTTCCGTATCGCGGCGAGACCGTTCGTCGCGCGCTCGTCATCGACCTCGCGGACGCGCGTCTCGTAGCCCGCCTTCGCCGACAGCTCGGCGATCCCGCTGCCCATCAGCCCACAACCCAGAACCGCGACCCTGCGGATCACCGGCATAGATTCTCCCTTTCCTAGGACGACCGGAATACAAGGATATAGAGAATTCGGGATCGGGCAACAATCAGCTACCGTGCTGCCGTCCGAGCATTTTGAGCTCGAGGCGACGGCGCCAGGGTGCGGGCGGGGGCTCGAGCCGTTCGCCGCGCTCGGCGCGATCGAGCAAGCTGTCGAGCTCGAGCCGAGCGGCGTCGAGGCGGCTGCGGAACGCGGATGCGGTGCTGCGGATTCCGACCCAGACGCCGACGGCGGTGCTGGCGGCGAGCGTCGCGAGTGCGCCCGCGTTCGCCGCGAGGCCGGCGTCGATGCTGAACAGCACGGCGGTCGCGGCGAGGCCGCCGAAGACGAAGCCGCCCGCGCCACCGACGAAGACACCGGTGCCCATTGCGCGGCGTCGCTGGTCACCCATGTCGGTCGTGATCTGCACGTGTGTCCGTTCCTCCTCGATCGGACGGACGCTGAGCACGACGTTTCGCGCGCGTGCGAGCTGAAAGCGGTTGCTCGGGCGCAGCAGTCCGCGGGCGAGCAGCGAGATTGCGTCCTCGGCGGGTTGAAAGATCACACGGCCCTCGAGGCGGCGGACGAGGTGCAGGTATTCGGCGGTGGTCAGGTAATCTTCGAGCCGTGCGAGTGTGGGCTGCACGTCTCCGGGGATGATCCGCGATGCCGTGATCATGTCTGGGCCGTACACGCGTGCGAGCGCTGATGGCTCGGGCTCGAGCGCGGGCAGCTCGTAGAGCGCCTGGCGCACGTGCTGCGGTGCGAGGCCGAGCTCGCCGCCGATCCTCACGACCTCGTCTTCCGACAGCCGGTCCTCGGCTTCACCTTCGCTCATCGCGAGGTCCGCGGCGCGACGGATGACGGCCTCGAAGTCGTGCCGCGTGATGTTCTTGCCGGATTGCTCCATCCCGCCTCGCTACTGCCGCGCCGGTTCGGCCGCGGGTTTCTTCGACGGGTCCACGCGCTCCGCCGCGGTCCCGCTCGGGATGGCGGGTGTGGCAGAAGAGCGAGGCAGCTCCTCCGGCTTGTGCACAGACTCGGCGGGCGAAGCCTCGTGCGGCCGCTTGCCGAGCGCCGCGGCCGCACTCTCGATGAACGGACGGAACAAGTCGATGGGGATCGGGAACAGCGTCGTCGAGTTGTTCTCGGCCGCGATCTCGGAGACGGTCTGCAAGTAACGCAGCTGAATGGCGGCCGGCTCGCGCTGGATCACGCTCGCCGCCTGCGCGAGCATCTGCGAAGCCTGGAGCTCACCCTGGGCGTTGATGACCTTGGCGCGCCGCTCGCGCTCGGCCTCGGCCTGACGTGCGATCGCGCGGCGCATCTCGGTCGGCAGGTCGATGTCCTTGATCTCGACCGCCACGACATCGATCCCCCACGGGTCCGTACCTTCGTCGATGATGCGGCGCACGATCTGGTTGAAGTGCTCGCGCTCGCCGAGCAGCTCATCGAGCTCCGCTTGACCGACGACGCTGCGCAGCGTCGTCTGCGCGAGTTGGCTGGTGGCGAACAAGTAGTCCTGAATCACGATCGTCGCGTTGACGGGATCGGCGACGCGGAAATACACGACCGCGTTCACCTTCACGGAAACGTTGTCCTTCGTGATCACGTCCTGCGGCGGGATGTCCATCGCGACGATGCGCAGCGGGACCTTGACCATGCGCTCGATGCCGAACGGCATCAGCCAGATCAGCCCGGGCCCGCGCGCGCTGGTGAGCCGGCCGAGCCGGAACACGACGGCGCGCTCGTACTCGCGCAGGATCCTCAGGCTCGTGAGGATCGCGCCACCGGCGACGGCGGCGATGGGAATCAGCATCTCCATCATGAGAAGGCCTCCACGATGAGGGCCATGCCTTGGCCTCCGCCGATGCAGGCGCTGCCCAGGCCGTAACGTGCGCCGCGGCGACGCAGCTCGTGCAGGAGGTGCACGGTGATGCGCGCGCCGGAGGCGGCGAGCGGGTGCGTGAGCGCGATCGCGCCCCCGTCCACGTTGGTCTTCTCGAGATCGAGCTCGAGCTCGCGCGCGACCGCGGCGAACTGCGGCGCGAACGCCTCGTTCACCTCGATGAGGTCCATGTCGTTCAACGTCAGGCCGGCCTTCTCGAGCGCCTTTCGGCTGGCCGGCGCGGGGCCGATCCCCATGATGTCCGGCTCGACGCCGGCGACGCCCCAGGACACCAGCCGACCGAGCGGTTCCACGCGGTTCTGCTCCGCCCAGGTCGCGCTCGCGATCACGACTGCGGCCGCGCCATCGCCAATGCCACTGGCGTTGCCGGCCGTCACGAGGCCGTCCTTCTTGAAGTACGGCCGCAACCCGGCGAGCACCTCGCGCGTCGTCTCGGGCCGCATGTGCTCGTCCCGCTCGAACAGCACCTCGCCCTTTCGCGTCTGCACCGGAACCGATGCAATCTCCTCCTGGAACCGACAGTCGTCCCACGCCCGTTTTGCGCGCTGCTGTGACTGGAACGCAACCTCGTCCGCCTCCTCGCGCGTGACGCCGAAACGGCCGGCGAGCTTCTCCGCCGTTTGCGCCATCGACAGGTCACACTGCGTGTCGGTCAGCGCCTGCCACAGCAAGTCCTCGAGGAACCCGCCCGCCTCCCCGAGCCGCAGCTCGCCCCACCGCGCGCCACGAAGCACGTGCGGCGCCTGGCTCATCGATTCGGCGCCGCCACAAAGGGCTACCTCTGATTCACCCATTATGATGTTTTGGGCACCGGTGACGATGGCCTGAAAACCAGAGCCGCACAGCCGGTTCAACGTCAGCGCGGGTGTCTCGATGGGCACACCTGATTTGAGGCCGACGTGGCGCGCGAGATAAATCGCATCGGCCGACGTCTGCAGCGCATTCCCGAAAAC
>JBOHRM010000953.1:0-3687 GCA_050732715.1 Longimicrobiales bacterium | reverse complement strand
GTGCACGCTCATCACGGCGAGGTCTTGGATGCCCTCGAGCTCGGCGGAGACGACGACGCGTCTCTGCCGCACATGCGGCAGCACGAACGCGTGAGACATGCCGAGCGGCAGGGCCGACAGGATCGCGTTGCCACGATCGCTGCGGTGCGCGCCGTTGCGCATCGATGGGGCGTAGCGCAGGCTCAGGCCGAACGCGCGGGCGACGTCCGCGACGTCATCCGCTGCGCGCGGATGCTTGGCGCCGCCGTGGTAGCGGCCTCGGGCGGCGGCCGGCACGGTCTCGTCCGCGCGGTACGCCTCCTGGAGCAGCAGGACGAGTGGGCGCCGCGGGTCCGTGCCGAACGCGTCGAGCCCGCGCTTGCCGGCTGCCCCCGCCACGGCCGTCCCCTGTCGCGGGAGCTCGATCAGGCCGCGGCGCACGCGCTCGATCAGCTTGTGCAATCGGCCGGCCCCGACCGCCACGTTCCAGCGCAGGACGTCGAGACCGTTGAGGCGCTCCCGCGGAGGCGGCGAGAGGTCCAATGCGATCGGCACGCCCACGTTCGCACGCCAGATCGCGAGCTCGGGGTGCAGCAACTCGTCGACCGGCGATTCGAATATCGACGCTGAAATGGGATCACGAGCGTCGTGGTTCATGGCGTGCGGCTAGGGGTCCGTCATCGAGGTTATGGTGATGCCGAGCGCGCCGAAGCGCGTGCGGAGCAAGACGCGAGGAGAAAGCATCGCCAACGCTATGTGACCGACGAGCAACGATGCTCCGCGCGATGCAGCGGCGCGCGCAGGCCGTCAGAACCTCGGTGACGGGCCACTAGCGCCAGCGGATGCCGGCGCGGTGGCCTCCGCCGTCGACGTAGGCGTAGTCGAGGCCGATTCGGTCGCCGGTGAAGCCGGCGCCGAGCGTGATATGGTCCGTCTCATCGTGGAGTAGGCCGACGCGCGCGAAGAAGGTGCGGCCGGAGATCGGCCAGTACGCCGTCTCGACGCCGACGCCGCCGGTGATGTTGCCATCGATGTCGGAGGTGATGGCGCCAGTTGCCAGTAGATCGAGTGGGCCGGCCGGTCGTGCGCGCGTGGAGGCGGAGAGCGTCATGCGCTCGGGCAGGTTGCCGTCGTACGGCGAGTCGAAGTCGAGGTTGGGCCCCATGTTGCTCGCCGCTAGGCCGACGTTGACGAAGCCGATCGTCCTGGCGGTGGCGATGTCGAACGCCACGGTCGAGCTGCGCGCCTCGCCGAACCGTTGCTCGATGAGCTTGCCGGTGGCGGCGAAACGAATGCCGAGGATGCGGCGCGCGTAGGCGATGGCGCCAACAATGCCGGTGGCGGGCACGCCGTTCACGGATTCGTCGCGCGGCGCACCGTAAGAGATCGCCTGAACACCGATCGCCGCGGCGCCGCCCCACCATTCCGTGGCGCCCGAGAACGTGAACAACCTGCCGTCCTCGTCGGGTTGCGGTGTGGTCTGGTAGGCCGCGGAGATGCCGCGGAGCTGATCCGCGAGGGCGGCGTTGTAGAAGATGGCGTCGCTGTCCTCGGCGCCGAGCACGAAGGCGTTGCCGAGCGCGAGCGCGCGTGTGCTGCCGGGCTGACTCAGCACGAGCGGACCCGGGTTGAGTTGCTGTGCCGCGAGCGGCGCGCCAAAGCAGAACACCGCTGCAATAGCTGGGCTCCACGCGTGTCCGAGCGTCATTCTCATCAGCTCCGTTGCTCCGGGTAGAGCGAGACGCGCACGTAGTTGTCTTGGCGCAAGTACTCGTTCGCCGCGTCACGGATCATGTCGGCGGTGAGGCCGTCGATGAGTGACGGGTAGACCTGGAACGCCTCCGGGTTTTCGCCGAGCTCGGCGGCGTACATGAGCTGCCCGACCCAGTAGCCGTTCTCCTCGATGCGGGTTTCGTGAGTGCGCCGTTGGATTTCCTTGATCCGATCGAGCGTCGAAGCCGAGAGACCCTCCGCCTTCACCCTTTCGATGTGCTGGAAGGCCACATCGGTCAGCTCCTCGAGCCGGTCCGGCGAGGCGCTGAACGCGATCGTGAACATATAGTTCTCCCACGGCTCGTAGTCGGTGGATTGGCTGACCTCGACGCCGTACGTGCCGCCGAGCTCCTCTCGCAGTGCGTCGCGCAGCTCGATCTCGAGCGCATCGCGCAGCGAGCCGATGACGTGGCGGTTCGGACGCGTGTACTCGAACGGCCCTGTGAAGACGATCGCGGTTTGGCTCTTGGGCTCGATGCCTTTGCGTACGACCTTCTCGATCACACCGCTCGGCGGGCGAATGCCCGCATCACGCGCGTCCTCTTCCCGGTCCGCGTCCGGCAGGCCGCCGAGATACTCGAGCACGAGCGGCCGCACGCTGTCTGCGTCGAAGTTGCCGACGAATACGAAGGTGAAATCGCTGGCATCGGCGAATCGGTCCCGATAGAACGCCATCGACTCGTCGAGCTGCCATTCGTCGAGCGTCGCGGACGTGAGGAGCGGTGCCCGCGGATGGTGTTGCGCGAGGGTCGTGTTCAGGGTGTCGTAGAACGCGGTCTGGGGGTCCGCGGAGCGATTTGCGAGCTGCGCCTGGAAGCGCGAGCGGAGCGCCTCGAACGCGTCGGGGTCTTCGCGCGGCGAGGTGAAGCGGAGGTAGATCAGCTCGAACAGCGTGCGGATGTCGCTGGGCGATGCGCTTCCAGCCAGGCCCTCCGATGTTTCGCCGATACTGGCCTGCACGGATGCGGCCTTCCCGGTGAGCGCCCTCCGCAAGTCGACGAGCGAGAGATCGCCGAGCCCTCCCTCCTGGACCGCGACGGCGGCGAGCATGCCGGTGATGACGTCTTCGTCGGGGAGCAGCGAGAAGCCGCCGGGAGAGGAGGCGGTGAACAGGATCTCGTCGTCCTTGAAGTCCGTCTCTTTCAGGAACACGCGCACGCCGTTCGACAGTGTCCACTCGACGGTGTTGACCGCGTCGTGCCGTTCCTCGGTGACGATCGTTCCCGGCGTCGGCGGCTGTGGCACGAGTGACCCGGCGACCACCACGTCCTCGTACGGCTCGATCTGTTTCGCCTCGACGGCGTCGAAGACGGCGAGCATTGCTTCTTCCGTCGGAACCGGCACGTCCGGCTTCTCGGGCGCCTGCGCGACGACCACGCGGTTGCGCTCGGTCATCCACTCGCTGACCAGCGCATTGACCTCATCGAGCGTGATGTCGGGGATGAACTGCTGCGCGATCTGGTACTCGACGGCGATGCCGGGGATCGCCTCCTGCTCGAGGAACGCGCGCACGTACTCGCTCGCGTAGGTGCTCGAGTTCGACTTGTCGCGTTCCGCGTACGCCATCTCGAACGAGCGCAGCACGTTCGTCCTGGCGCGCTCGAGCTCGGTCTCGGTGAAGCCGTGGCGCGCCACACGCTCGGCTTCGGTCACGACCGCCTCGAGGCCGCGCTCGATGCCGCCGTCGGCGACGCCGGCGCCGATCAGGTAGCCTTCCGCGGTCCGCAGCAGCCGTCCCGCGCTCGATCCCGCGCCGAGGAACGGCGGATCCCGCTGCTGAGCCAGCTCCTGGAGCCGCGCATTGAGCATCGCGTTGTAGAGTTGCTCGACGAGCGAGCGGCGATACGCGCCCGCCGTGAGCTGCTCCGAGACCGGGAGCTTGTGATAGATGGTGACCGAGGAGCTTGTGGCTTCCGCGTCGGTCACGATCGAGAC
>JBOHRM010000952.1:0-4288 GCA_050732715.1 Longimicrobiales bacterium | reverse complement strand
AGCTTGCGACCCAGGCGCGGGAGCCCGCTCCCCACTACGAGCATTCCGAGATCGGCTTCAACTACCGGATGAGCAATCTCCTTGCCGCGGTCGGGCGCGGACAACTCGGAGCACTGCATGATCGGGTGCGCGCGAGACGCCGGAACTTCGAGTACTACACGGACCATTTGAGCGCTTTGCCCCGGATTACCTTCCAGCCCGAGGCTCCCTGGGGATCACACACGAGGTGGTTGACGACCATTCTGATTGATCCGGCCGCGTTCGGTTCAGACAGGGAGACCGTCCGCCTCGCGCTCGAGGCGGAGAACGTCGAGGCGCGTCCACTTTGGAAGCCCATGCACCTCCAGCCGCTCTACCGCGAGTGCCGGGTCCTGGGCGGCTCGGTCGCCGAAGAGCTGTTCGAGAAAGGACTTTGTCTTCCTAGCGGAAGCGCTATGTCCGAGACGGATATGAATCGGGTGGTCGAAACAGTCCGGACGTGCTCGCGCCTGCGCGCAGGCAGGACAGTGCGATCCGCGGTTCTGAGTGCATGAAGCCTGGAAACGAGGATGGTGCCGCAGATGCGCCTTGCACTTCGGCTTGACGTGCAGCTTCGCCGTTCGCCCCTACCGTGGCCGGTATGCCGCCGCTTCGTGGAGCAGGTGGAGGATGACATTCCAATGAGGGAGCAATCATGACCGACGCATCACACAGCCCATCTCGATTCGTCCGATCCATCTTAATGGCGACGGCGCTGCTGTGGGCGAGCGCCGGCGCAGCCGCCACGCGCCAATCGCCGCAGCGACTCGAGTCGGACTCGTCCTTGGCGGCATTTGACGCACCTGCCGTCCTTCAGCCCGGCGATGTGCTCCAGATTCACGTTTGGCGCCAAGCGGAGTACAGCGGCGAGTTCGAGATCACGGGAGATGGCATGATCGGCCATCCGCTTTATCGCCAGATCAGGGCCGGCGGCCGCCTGGTGGCGGATGTTGAGGAAGATCTCCACATCCTGCTGACCCGATATCTCGGAGAGCCGAACTTCTTGGTAGAGGGACTCTTCCGCGTTGCGGTGGGCGGTGAGGTGCGCTCGCCAGACATATACTCCCTCACTGCGCAGACCACCATCACGCGTGCGATCGCCCAGGCGGGTGGACCCACAGAGCGAGCCCGCGTGGACCGGGTGCTGTTACGCCGCGATGGCCAGCCGCATATGGTGGATCTCACCAGTCCTGACGGTCGCCTGTGGGATCTCGAAGTCCGGTCAGGCGACGCGATCGTCGTCGAACGACGGGTGGACGTGTTCCGAGAATACGTGGCGCCGTCCGCCGCTGTGGTGGCGGCGATCGCCGCCGTGCTGCGCCTTGTCATCTAAGCGCACGCCGACCACGGGCCACTGCGAATCTCCCACCATGGTGATGACATGACTGATCCGAGATTACTGCCGGCTCGAGACGACAGGCCAGTCCCGCCGACCGGAGAGCTTTTCAGCCAGGACGGCCGCGCGGCCGACGGCGAGTTCGAGCTACGGGACGGCCTCGCCATCCTCGTCCGCAGAAAGTGGATCGTCCTTGCCAGCGTGGCGGTGTCGTTGGCCCTGACGTTCGCGGTGCTCTACTTCGAGGACCCGATCTACCGGGCCCACGCGATGTTCCGAATCGAGGATACGCAGAGCGCCATGGCCGGAAGCTTCGACACCGAGGTCCCGACATTCATGCTCGCGGGGCGTCTGGCACCGGATTTCGTGCTGTCTCAACTCGAGATCCTGCATAGCGCCCAGGTGCTGGGCAAAGTGGTAGACCGTGAGGGGCTGCGGCTGGCGCCGCTCGACGGGAATCTACATGCGCATATACTTGCAGACATCCAGATTTTGCCCAGTATCGTCACGGACACCGTCGTGTTGGCGTTCAAGCCCGATGGTGTCCGGGCGTCGTCTGGCCAGGTGCCTGAGGTGCGCGCTCCCTACCGTTCGCCGCTCGACCTCGGTGGCCTGCGTTTCACGGTTCTGAAAGCGTACGAGGAAGAAAATGAGCTTCGGCTTGCCGTCCTGCCGCGCCAACGGACGATCGAGACATTGGCGCAGGACCTGAGGGCCCAGCCCGAGGAGGGGACGGATGTCATATCGGTAGACTACACGTCGACGGATCCAGAGCTTGCCATGCGGGTGGTGAACGCGACAGTCGAGGCGTTCCGCGAACGCAACATCCAGGCAGCTCGACAGCTTTCCCAGCGTAGAGTGGCATTCCTGCAGGAACAGATGTCGGTCTATGATTCTCTGCTCGTCGATGCCCAAGGAACGCTGAGCGACTTCCGCAGCCGCGAGCGTGTTTTCTCGTCCGCTGAATGGTTTGCCGCGCAACAGACAGGTCTCATGGAGCTGGACATCCGGCGCGAAGAACTGGATGCGGATCGACGAATGTACCGCTCGATGCTCGGTGATCTCCAGAGTGTCGAGCCCGGCGAAATCGGTAACCGACTCCAGTCGCTGGTGGCGTCACCGGACATTGCCATGAACTCGGTGGTGACCGAACTGTTCCGCCAGGTCATCTACTACGAGGCACAGCGTGATTCGGTACTAGGCGGACCGTGGGGCGCCGCGCGCACGAACCCGGATGTCATGCGACTCGAAGAGCAGATCCGGAACACCACCGGGCGCCTCGAAATGGCCGTGCGTAGCCACATCGAGACGTTAGACGCCCGTGTAACAGCACTGGATGGACTTCAGGCGCGAACGTCGGCCGAGATCGCCGAGCTGCCGGAAGTCGAGGCGGAGGAGGCAAGGCTCGTACAGCAGGTCGAATCTTTCAAGCGGACGGTCGATCTGCTTCGCGAAGAGTACCAGCGAGCCAGCATCGAGGAAGCAGTCGAGGCGGGTCAAATCGATGTCATCGATATGGCTTCCGTGCCCATGTACCCTGAGAACGCGAACCGCGGCCTCAAGCTGGCGCTCGGGCTCATGCTCGGCCTGATCCTGGGCAGCGGCGGCGCCTTCCTGCGAGAGTCGCTGAACACGCGTATCCGGGAGCGCGACGAGATGGAGCAAGTGTTAAGCGTGACGAGTGTCGGCGTGATACCTCGCATCCCGGTGAACGGTCGGAGTGTCCCCGTGCCGGTGGTGGCGAAGGTGCGCGGCCTGATCGGCCTCGGCGGCAACGGGGACGGCTCCCCAACTGGGGGCGCCACGGAGCTGGTGACCATCGCGCACCGCGGCAGCCCACACGCCGAGGCGTTCCGCTCGATCCGCACGAACCTGCTCTTCTCCGATGCCGTCCAGTCGCTGCGTACGCTAGTCGTTACCAGCCCAACGCCAGAGGAGGGCAAGACGACGACGGCCGCGAACCTCGCCGTGGCCTACGCGCAACAAGGTCTCAGGGTGCTCCTGTTGGACTGTGACCTGCGGCGAGCCCGCCTGCACCGGCTCTTGGATTTTCCGCGGGAACCCGGACTCACCGACGTCCTCCTGGGCAGAGCCACCGTCGAAGAAGCGTGCCACACGTTCCCCGTGGAGGGCATGGACTTCCTCGCCTCCGGCGCATTCCCACCCAATCCCTCCGAGCTGCTCGGCGGCGAACGGATGCGACAAGCGCTAAGAGACTTCCGAGAACGCTATGAGGTCGTGGTGCTGGACACGCCGCCACTCGTCGCGGGGCCCGACGCTGCCATCCTTGGCTCGATGTGCGACGGGGCCGTGCTCGTGGTTCGTGCTGGCCATACCGAGCGCGAGGCGGGCCAGCAGGCGGTCCGCCAGCTCAACGCCGTCGGTGCTCGAATCGTAGGCGCGGTACTCAATGATCCCGACGGCGAGCTTCCCAAGTACAGCTCGTACTACTCCTACCAATACAAGTACTACGCCGAAGAGAAATGAGCACTGCCACGAGAGCACCTGAGCCCCTTCCGTCTCGCGGCCGTTTCATACCTCCGGGTTTGCCATGATCTCCCGCTCGAAGCGGAGCCGCCTATTTTCCAGCGTGATGATCGCAGGTCCTACTGCTCAGCGGCCGTCATTTCGTCGCTTCACTGGCCGGCGCCGATCTCGGCGTGTTTCATCCAGGGCCAGACTGCCTCGTCGGAGGCTCTTGAATCCCGGCGAGCTCCCGAGCCGATCGGCCGACGGGACCACCTCTAACGTCCGTTTGCCTGAAGTAAGCCGGGTCCGCCCGAAACATCAAACCCTTCAGACCTTTCGATCGGGATCATGAGAACTCAGGCTCCGGCAACCGGACAATCACTTCTGAAGAGTATCGCGCGCGGCGTGCTGCCCGACAGCCTCCTACGCGCGCTGCGGATGCGGCGGAACCATATCCATTTCGGC
>JBOHRM010000951.1:0-7780 GCA_050732715.1 Longimicrobiales bacterium | reverse complement strand
GACCCTGGGTTACGACCTAGCCGGGGAACGGTACGACTAGGTGCCCCTTGGCTACGGGCGCTAAGACGCGCCTCGCCGTAGAGGCTTCTACGACGAGGCCGTCGAGCGAGTGAACGCGGTGCCCGGCGTCGTCTCAGCGAGCCTCGCGATGTCGCTTCCGATCGTTGGCGGCTATTGGAGCTCCGTCTTCATCGTCGGCGATCAGCCGCTACCGGAGCGAGCCGCGCTACCGAGCGCGCGGTTCGTGCCTGTCGCGCCGGGCTTCTTCGAAACGATCGGCATCCGGCTGCTCGAGGGCCGCACATTCACGCGCGCAGATGCCGACCCCGATCGGTTCCTCGTGGTGGTCAACGAGACCCTCGCGCACGATTTGTGGCCGGGCCAGTCGGCGATCGGAAAGCGGATCAAGCAAGGCTGGCCGGAAAGCGACACCCCGTGGCGCGAAGTGATCGGCGTAGTCGCGGACGTGAAGGATGAAGGGCTCGAGTCCGAAGTGCCGCCCCAGGTATACACACAGCTCGCCAACGACCCCGATCGCGACGTGTACCTGACCGTTCGCACGGCTGCACAGCCGGGTGCCGTAGCGCGCGCCGTGGAGGCCGCCGTCCGCGAGATCGATCCCACCCTGCCCGTCTCGGAAGTGCGAACGATGGAGGCGATACGGTCGGCCGCGATCGCGCGGCAGCGGCTCGCGATGCATCTCCTCACCGGTTTCGCCGCCGTCGCGCTCATTCTCGCCGCGCTCGGTGTTTTCGGTGTGACTGCCTATTCCGTGTCGCAGCGGACACGTGAAGTCGCGGTGCGAATGGCCCTGGGCGCGGTTCCGCCAAGCGTGCTGCGCTTAATTGTGCGCGAGGAGCTGCGTGCGCCGCTGATTGGCATCGCACTCGGCATCGTGGGCGCGCTGACGCTGACCTCATGGCTCGAGAGTCTGCTCTTCGAGGTGGCGCCCCAGGATCTAACCACGCTCGTCAGCGTTGCTATGATCCTGCTCGCTGTGACCGTCGTCGCCTGCTACCTGCCGGCGCGTCGAGCCACACACATCGACCCCGGTAACGCGCTCCGAAACGAGTAAGAGGCCGATGCGATTGAGACGATCATCGACGAACACTTCGACCCTGACGGTCGTGGTTCCTAACACGGCGGGACTCTCCCAGCCGTTCTTCGCTGGCTGGGCGAGAAAAAACGGCGCTCCGTCGACCTCCAAGCCGACGTCCGAGCGGAGGTTCCACAGTTCTGTTGCACTCATCGCGCGCTAGTACCAGGCGACCGCCGTTGGCGCATCCGCCACTGCGAGCATGAGCGAGATCACCAGCCCACGTGCAGCTGGCTCCATGATCGGTCCTTCCCTAGGAACCTGTTATTCCGAGCCGACAATGTTCCCGCCAGAAAGAGGTCTCCCGACCTCCCAGGTATGCCCGAACGGATCGATCACTCTGCCCAGACGCCAGCCGTACGCTTCCTCAACGGCCGCGACCTCTCGCGCACCGGCCGCAACGGCCCTGGCGAACATCGCATCCGGGTCCGGGACTGTGAGGATCATTTGAGCCGTACCACCGCCGAGCGACTCGGGACTGAAGTTGCCATGCTCGGGCGCTTCGTCACTGAGCCAGAATTCGGCGCCATCAATGGCGAGGCGCGACACCACCGAGCCTTCACGATCCTCCACGCGGTAGAGCTCCATTGCGCCGAACGCCGCCTTGTAGAATTCGACCGCGTGTGCGCCGTTGCGAACCGCCAGCAGCGGCGCGACCGAACAGATGAACCTCGTCATTCCCGTCTCAGCGCGTTGAGTGGGTCGACCGTGCTCGCCCGCCGCGCCGGAATCCAGCTCGCGAACGCCGCAACCAGCAGCAGGAGCGCGGGCACGCCTACGAAAGCAAAGAGGTCGAGAGGTCGTCCCGGGACCACATGGATGTAGACCAGGAACGCCAGCACCCATCCAATGGCGCCGCCCACGCTCGCGACGCGCACACTGTCCGCAACCAGCTGACCGATCACGCGCCTCGCCGTAGCGCCTAGCGCGAGCCGCACTCCGATCTCGTTCGTACGGCGGGCCACCGTGTGAGCCACGACGGCGTAGATTCCGATCGCCGCGAGCACCAGCAGCAGCGGACCGAGCACGGCGAACATACGCGCGGGAATGCGGCGGAAGATCAGGTTCTTCTCCACGTGCTCGTCGAGCGTGCGGATATCATAGAGCGGAACCTCGGGATCGATCTCGCGCATGATCCGGCGGAGCTCGGGCACCAGGGCCTGCTCACGCTCGCCACTCGTGCGAATGTGAATCTGACCCAACGCAGCCGGCCGATCGCGATACGAATAGAAGATCATGGGCCTCGCGGACTCACCGAAGGCGTCGTACACCGAGTTCTCTACGACGCCGACGATGGTGTAGCGAGCTCCGCGCGCGCCTATGCGCCGGCCAATCGGCTCTGCTCCGTCCACGAAGCGACGCACGAATTCTTCGTTCACGATCGCTTCAGGCTCCGCGGCCGCGTCACGCAGGTCGGCGAACTCCCGGCCGGCGAGAAGCGGAATTCCCATCGCCCTGAAGTAGTCGCGCGTCACGATGTTGCTCAGGGCCTGGTCCGTTCCGGGTTCACTCCTCGCGCGACCCTCGACCGTGAAGGACTGAACCGGGAACCCGTGGATGTCGAGCGGCACGCCACTCGCGATCGCCGTGGCTTCCACGGCCGGGAGCGCCTCGAGTCGATCGAGCAGCGTGGCGGCGAGCTCGCGCGTCGACGACTCGTCGCTCCCGCGTCCGGCGACGTCGTACGCGGCGAGCAGCACGCCCTCACGGCGGAATCCGGGGTCGGTATCGCGCGTCGCGGCGAAGCTCTCGAGGAAGAGCGCGGCCACGACCAGAGTCACGAGCGCGAGCGCAACCTCGACCGCCATGAGCGCGTTGCCCATCGAGCTGCGACCCGCCCAGTGCGTGCCAGACCGCATCGCAGCCAGAGGCTCGACGCGTAACAGCTGGAGCGTCGGCGCGGCACCGAAGATCAGCCCACACACGACGCCGAGCAGGGCGGCGACCGCCAATGTGATCCCATCGACACTCGTCTCGAAGCGAATCGGGAACGCGCCGATCATCGGCACCGCCCGAAGCGCGGCCGTCCCCCACATCGCGAAGACCGATCCCAGCGCGGCGCCCGCGAGCGCCACGAGCACGTTCTCTGTGAGAAGCAGCGTGACGATGCGCCAACGCGTGGCGCCGAGCGCACGCCGCACACCGACCTCCCGCTGCCGCGCGTTGCCGCGCGCGAGCATGAGGTTGGCGGTGTTCGCGCACACGACCATCAGCACCAAGAGCAGGACGCCTTGCAGGATGACCAACGCGCGCGTGAGGAACTGCTGCGGACCTCGTGGCGACTGCCACACCGAGAGGATCTCGCCTCCCACCCCCGTATTGGTTTCCGGGTAGGCCCGCGAAAGCGATGACATCGCGGCGTCGAGCTCGAGCTGGGCCTGCTCACGACTCACACCGGGATAGCGGCGGCCGAGCACCGAATATCCGCGCGAGGCGCGGTCCTCGAGCTCGCCCGACCCGGCGAAAAGCACCGGCGCGAGCATCGCCGGTAGCCAAAGGTCGAAGTCCAGCATCAGGACGGTGCCCTGGAACCCTACCGGCGCCACACCGAGGATCGTGAGCTCGCGGCCGTTCACGCGAATCGTTTGGCCAATGACGCCTGGCGAGCCGGCCAGCCGACTCTGCCAGAAGCCATGAGAGATCACCGCGACCGGCGAGCCCCCGGGTTGTCTGACTTCTTCCGGAAGAAAGAACCTGCCGAGCGCCGGCTCGAGACCCAGACCCGAGAAGTAGTTGCCTGAAACGAGCTCGCCGTACGTGCGCTCGACGCGGCCCTGCTCACCCAGATTGAGCGGCACCATCCGAAACGCCACCAGATCCCGAAACGACCCCAGCCGCTCACGAAGATCACGATATTCGAGCCATGAGACGCCCGGATGATCGCCCGCTTCCGTGACCGCCTCGACGAGCTCGAAGCGGGCCGCATCTCGAACGCCCGGAATCGGCTGCAAGACGACCGCCTGCAGCCACGAAAAAATCGCCGTGTTCACGCCGATCCCGACGCCGAGCGAGACGATGATCACGGACGCCACGACCGGCATCTTTCGGATCGCGCGCGCTGCGTGCCCGATGGCCTTCAGCTCGATGCCCCGCACCATCGCAAGAAAGCCCGGTCGTCGATACGCGCGCCGAAATCCGTCCGTGACCGCCTGTGTGTCGCCGAACCGCTCGATCGCGGCACGGAGCGCTTCGGGGGAGCTGCCCACGGCATCGAAGTGGCTCAACAACTCACGCCGCAGCTCGTCACGCTCGCGCGCGCTCGGGAGGTTCGCCTCCCGAACTAGACGGTTGACAAGCCCGACAACATCCGGCGACTCACCCATGCGCTTCACCCAGGATCGACCGCATCGCGGCTGATATCGCTTCCCACTGACGCCGCTTCGACGCCGCCTGGCGTCGCCCCTTCGCCGTCAGCGCGTAGTACTTGCGCGCCCGCCCATTATCGCCGACGCGCCAGTCGGCTTTGAGGAACCCCGAACGCTCCATGGCATGGAGGGCAGGGTACAGCGTCCCCTCCTTCATCTGGAACTGACGAGCGCTGCGCCGCTCGGCCTCTTGCAGGATCTCGTAGCCGTACATGGCCCGCTCGCTCAGTAGCGAGAGGATCAGCACGCCCACCGTGCCGGTCAGGAATTCGCGATCGTATTGCACCTTGTTGGGCAAAGTATGATGCTTTGTTCAGCAAATCAAGCTGAGCTTGGGCATGCGGTCCAGCGCCAGGTCGAGAACGGAGGCGGTTTTGTCGGTTCGGGCGAGGGAGCGAGAGCCGCGCTCGCGGCACGTGGCGAGCGCGGCTCCCTTGTCCCGGTGCTTCTCACCGTCGCACGGCTCGAGGCCCTGCCCTCGGCTAGAACCCGATGGTCACGCTGGCCACGAGGCTACGCGGCGATCCGGGCGTGATATTGTTGTTGTTGTGCGCGGATACGAAATACCGCTCATCGGCCACGTTTTCCACGTTGATCTGCGCACGCGCCCTGTCGTTCAGGCGGATGAACAAGGCGCCGTCCAGGCGAGTGAACGCCGGGACCGTCACCGTGTTGTCGAATGCGGCGAACATCTCGTCCCGGTGTAGGACACCGAGTCCCAGCCCGACGTACGAGTTCACCTCATAGCGGTTCCACAACGAGACGGTGTGGCGCGGCGTCGATCCCGGCACCAGGCCCACATCGGCCCGGCTCGTGCGGCTCGTGATCTCGACGTCCTGGAAGTCATAGCTCAGCAACGTCTGCCAGGCAGCCGTCACGCGGCCGGTCGCGGTCAGCTCGACACCGCGGCTGCGCTGCGATCCGGTTTGGATCGTGTGCGTTGGGTCGGCCGGATCGGGCGCGGATGTCTTCGTGCGGTCGAGCTGGTAGAGCGCGACCGCGACCGACAGGCCAGGCCGTGGGTCCCACTTCGCGCCCAACTCGTAATTCGAGAACCTCTCCGGCTCGAGCGTCTCCGTCGTGACGTTCAGCGCCGTGAACTGATCGCCCGAGCTCGGCAGATGCGTGCTGCTGTAGCTCCCATACACGGACAAGAGCGCCTTAGGCTTGACGACCAGCCCCAGCCGCGGTGAAACCACTACGTCACGGCGCGAGATCTCCGTGTCGTTTCGATGGTTTTGGTAGTCCAGGTCGAAGTGCTCGATCCGAAGTCCGGCAACCGCCAGGAGATTCGGAGAGATCTCGATCTGATCCTGGAGCCAGCCGGCGACCACGAGCGCCGCCGTCTCGGCATCGGCGTCCGTCTCGCTCTGGCGGAACGTGACGGGTGCTCCGGCCGTGGTGGGCGTCGCGACCGGCACATCGACCGATGTCAGGCTGTCGTGGAAGAATCCGGTGTTTCGGAACGCGTCCGAAGACTGATGGCCCAACTCGATGCCGGCGACCCATACGTGCCGCGCCCCGCCCGTCTGCAGCGAGCCCGTCAGGTCGGTCTGGTTGAACACGTTCGTGCGCAGGGTTCGGTTGTTGTAACCGACGATCCTCACCTCCGTGCCATCGTCGTTCACCGGACCGGGAAACACGTTCTGATAGAACTTGTCGTAGTCCGCGAATCGGGTGTGATTGCGCAGCAGAACGTCTGCACCGAGCTGATGCTCGATGGTGCCGCTGATCGCGTGTACGCGTGCGTCCGCGTAGCTCACGTCCGGGTCGCCGAAAAACAGCGACGGGTCCGTCCGCAGCGGCGCACCGTCGAACGATGGGACGCCACGGTCCGCGGTCCGATGATCCTTGAAGAACTCGTAGCCCACGCGAACGGCCGTGCGCGTGCCGAGCGCCAGCGTCATCATCGGCGTGAGGCCGTAGCGTTCGAGATTCAGGCCGTCGCGGTAGCTGTTCGAGTTCTCGTACATGCCGGTGGCACGGGCCGCCAGCCGTTCGCTCACACCGCCGCCCACGTCCACTACGCCGCGCCGGTGCTCGTCCGTGCCGCCCTCGAGACGGACCTCGCGGACCGGCGTCCATGACGCCTGCTTCAGCACGCGGTTGATGCCGCCGCCGCCCGCCGCCCGACCGAACACGAGCGCGTTCGCGCCCTTCAGAACCTCGACACGCTCGACGTTGTACAGGTCACGGAAATGCTGCGTATCGTCGCGCACGCCATCCACGTAGAAATCCGCCGTGCTCCCGTTACCCCGCAACGTCGGCTGATCCCGGTTGCCCTCGCCCTGACCCATCGTCACGCCGGGGACATAGGTGACCGCATCCGCCATACTCGAGATCTGGAGGTCGGCGATCATCGCCCGCGTCAGGACCGTCGCCGACTGCGGCACATCACGGAGCAACGTCGCCGTCCGCGTCGCGGTGCGCATGACGCCGGCGTTGTAGCCACGATCCGCCTCCGCCTCCACACGAATCCCCGGCAGCATCAGCGCTCGGTGCTCCAACCTCGCCGTGACAGCGGCAATCCGCGTGAAGCCGAGACCCGTGCCGAAGAGCAGCTGCCGCAACGCTTCCACCGCAGTCAATTCGCCGCGCACGGCGCGCGTGGTCACTTCCTCCACCCGTACATCCGCGTCCGCGTTCACCGTCCACCCCGTCACCCGCCGGAACGCTTCGAGCGCATCGGACAACGCCAACGCCGCGATGTCGAAGACGTACGTCTCATCCGGAGCGCGCTCTTGCGCGGACAGCACCGGCCCGCTTGGGACCAGCAGGCTGATCAGCGCCGTGAGCGCCAGGAGCCGCCCGCATGAGGCCACCCGCGGGCCGCAACCCTCGGTTCGCATCGTATCTCCTCGAATTGGGTCGCCGTTGCCGGACGCGTTCGGCGCCCGGCGTCGCACTTTGATCGCGACGTGGCCCAAGATGCGGCGGCCTCGCCGGCATGTCAATGAGATTGAGATTCATTCGCATTATTCGCCCTCGAGCTTGCTCGCAATTACAGGAACAGTGATATATATTGCGCGACGGCGGTAAGGGCGCGCGCTCGCACCGAGCGCTCTGATGCTCGGAGAGGGGCGTCGACGTGGGTCGGCGCGGCAGCCGACGAACCGTGATCGCGGAGTATCCTGATGGGACCACTGAGCGCGACGGATTTTCATGTACTGATGGTGCTGGCGGAGGGCCCGAGCTACGGGTACGCGATCATGAAGGCCGTCAAGGAACACTCGGACGGCAGCGTCTCACCGGAGATCGGGGCGACCTACAGAATCCTGACTCGGCTGCTGACCGAAGGATGGGTCGAGGAGACCAAGCC
>JBOHRM010000950.1:0-1655 GCA_050732715.1 Longimicrobiales bacterium | reverse complement strand
CATTGTCGAGCTGGGGCCGGCGGCGGAGGGCGACCCGCGTGAGTCGCTGACGCACTGCGAGGTGCCGCGTATAAGCGACACGGCAGAGCACGAGGAGGTCGCCGGGGCGATCCGGCGCAGTCTCGAGGACGTCATCAAGGCGACGGACGATTTCGGCCGCATGGTCGAGGCCGCCCACGATACGATCCGTTACTTGGACGAGCGCGTGGCGCGCCTGCCGGAGCATACCCGCGAGATCAGCGAGGTCCAGGAATTCGTGCGCTGGCTCGTGGACGGCGGCTTCGTGTTCCTCGGCTACCGCTCCTATTCGATCGTCGAGAACGGCGGCAGGCGCACGATCGTCGTGGATGCCGGCTCCGGGCTCGGCATCCTGCGCGACGAAGGCGGCTCCGCCTTCGCCCGGCCCGTGCCGCTCGACATGCTTGTGCCCGGGCTGCGCGAGCGCATCGAGGGCGGCCCCCTGCTCATCACCAGCAAGACGAACGCCCCGTCGACCGTGCACCGGCGCACGCGCATGGACTACATCGGCGTGAAGAAGCTGGATGACGCGGGGCGTATCCTCGGCGAGAGACGTTTCATCGGGCTGTTCACCTCGAGGGCGTACTCGGAGGATGCGGAGCGGATCCCGATCCTCCGCGAAAAGCTGCGCACCATCCTCACGAACGCGGGCGTCATCCGCGGCACGCACGACTACAAGGAGATCAACACGATCTTCAACTCAATGCCGAAGGAGGAGCTGTTCCTCGCCTCGGCGGAGGAGATCGGCGCCGATATCCGCGCGGTGCTCCAGCTCTACCACACGAACGAGGTCAAGGTCACGCTGCGGCCCGACCCGCTCGAGCGCGGCGTCTCGGTCATGGTGATCCTGCCGAAGGAGAAGTTCTCGGGCGCGGCTCGCAAGGCAATCGAGGAAACCTTGCTCGATCGGTTCGGCGGCACGGTCCTGAACTACCATCTGGCGCTGGGCAGCGGCGACCAGGCGAGGCTGCACTTCTTCCTGGCGACCACGCCCGACCTGATCGAGGGCGTCGATCCGGTGGAGCTCGGGAACCGCATCCGCAGGTTGATCCGCACGTGGGCGGACGGCGTTCGGCTCGAGCTCGAGCGGGACCGGCCGCCGGACGAGGCGCGCCGGCTCGCGCAGCGGTACGCGCACGCGTTCAGCGCCGGGTACCAGGCGTCGACTCCACCGAGCGTCGCGCGCGAGGACATCCTCCACCTCGAGGCGATGGTGAGCGAGAGGTGCCGCGTGTCGGTGCGGCTGTTCGCGACCGAGCCGCCCGACGCGCGGCGGGCCGTCGAACGCTACGCCCACCTGAAGCTGTACTTGATCGGCGAGCGGTTGGTGTTATCGGACTTCATGCCGATCGTCGACAACGCCGGGCTGCGCGTGTTGTTCGTGCGCCCGTTCGAGCTGGTCGATGGCGATGCACCCTTCGCGACCATCTACCTTTTCGCCGTGCAGGACCCGGCGGGCCGGCCGATCGACGTCGAGCGTCAGGGTGAGTTGCTTGCCGACGCGCTGCTCGCGGTGCGCGCTGGCGACGCGAGCAGCGATGAGCTGAACCGGCTGACCCTGAAGGCCAACCTCGGCTGGCGCGCGGTCGATCTGCTGCGCGCATACTCCGAGTATGCATTCCAGCTCGGCGCAGTGC
>JBOHRM010000949.1:0-8227 GCA_050732715.1 Longimicrobiales bacterium | reverse complement strand
GGTCGATTGCGCTCGAAGCCGATGCGCGGCATCTCCTGACCGATGTCTGGACGTCCGCGGGCGTGATCGCGGGTGTGGGCGCTGGCGCGCTGACCGGCTGGGTGCGCGCGGACGCGATCATCGCGATCGCCGTCGCGCTGCACGTTACCCGCACGGGCGCGAGCCTCGTGCATCGCTCGGCGATGGGACTCTTGGACACGGCGCTGCCCGACGAAAGCCGCGGCGCCATCCATGACGTGCTCGCCGCGTATGAAGCCGAGGGCGTCAGCTACCACGCGCTCCGCACGAGGCAGGCCGGTGCGCGCCGGTTCATCTCGTTCCACGTGCTCGTCCCCGGCGATTGGAGCGTCCAGCGTGGTCACGACCTGGTCGAGCGTATCGAGGCCGAGATCCGCGATGCCGTGCCGAACAGCACGGTCTTCACGCACCTCGAGCCGCGCGAGGACCCCGCCGCCTGGCGCGACACTCGCCTCGAGCGTGGGTAGAGCCGCCGCCTCGGCACGCGTCACACCGAGATTGATCCCTTGTGATCACGTGATCTCGTGTCCTCCGCGATGGAGGAGGCCGGCTCATTCGGATCGCAGGGAATCGACCGGGCTCACGGCGGCCGCGCGGCGCGCGGGTAGGTAGCACGCGAGCGCGGCTGCTGCTGCGAGCAACACGGCCACGGCGAACAGCGTGGTCGGATCCGTCGGCGCGACGCCGTAGAGGATCGAGCCGAGCGCGTGGCCGGCGAACACCGATGCGCCGAGGCCCGCCGCGAGGCCGATGCCCACAGGCGAGAGCGACTGCCGGAGCACCAGCGCGACGACGCCGGGCGCGTTTGCGCCAAGCGCCATGCGGATGCCGATCTCGCGGGTCCTGCCACGCGCCGCCTGCGCGGTGACGCCGTACACGCCGACCGACGCGAGCAGCAACGCGACGGCGCCGAAGATCACGAGCAGCGTCAGGATGAGCTCCTCCTGGCCCATCGACGCGCGCCAGACGTCGCGGAGCGGCCGCGCGTGCGCGATCGGGACCAGCGGGTCGATCTCGCGCAGCACCTCGCGGACCACCGGCAGCGCGCGCGTCGGCTCACCAGTCGTGCGGACCACGATCCAGTTGTCGCGTCCCCAGTCCTGGTCCCGGTGCTCGAACACCTCCACCCGCGCGGGCTGCGCGGGGCTGACCTGATGCTGGTCGCCAACGATGCCGACTATCTCGTACCACGTCGAGCTGTCCGTGGCGGCGCGTTCGAACGCGATCTCCTGGCCGATCGGGTCTTCGCCCGGAAAGTGCTCGCGCGCGAACATCTCGTTGATCACGACGATGCGCGGGCCGTCGGGCCGGTCACTGGGTCCGAACATCCGGCCGCGTACGAGCGGGATGTCGAGCGCCTCGAAATAGCCGCGGTCGGCACGGCGATGTAGGATCTCGAAGCCCACGCGTTCGCGCGGCCAGCCCCGTGCCTGGAACTGGCTCGACCAGCTCGTGCCGATCAGCGGCAGCTCCTCCACCGTACCGGCGCGTACGATTCCCGCTCGGCCCTCGAGCGCTTCCGTGAGACGGTCGTAGAACGCGAGCACGTTGTCACGTTCCGGGTAACGCGTCGAAGGCACGGAGAAGTGCACCGCGAGCACACCATCGCTGCGAAAGCCGGGGTCGACGCTCCGCATCCGCCAGACGCTCCTCGCCATCAGACCCGCGCTCGCCACGATGAGCAGCGCCAGCCCTACCTCGCACGCGACCAGCACACTCGCCACGCGGCGGCTCCCCGGTCCGAGCGCACCGCCCCGGCCGCCCTCCGTGAGCACGCCGCGCAGGTCGCGCCTCGGCGAGCCGAGTGCGGGCGCCACGCCGAACAGGACGCCGCTGGCGATCGCTGTGCCGAGGGTGAACAGCACGACCCGCGCGTCAAGTGCGATCGACGTCGCACCATCGATGCCGAGCTGTGTCAGCGCGCCCATTGCTCGCACGCCGGCCCACCCCAGACCGAGGCCGACGACGCCGCCCACGAGCGCGAGCAGTACGCTCTCGGCCAGCATCATCATGGCGACACGGGATCGCGCCGCGCCGACCGCGTGGCGCAGCGCCAGCTCGTGCCCGCGCTCGGCCGCCCGGACCAGCGTCAGGTTGGCCACGTTCGCGCACGCGAGGAGCAACAGCAAACCGACGGCGCCCGCGAGGATCATCAGCGGCCGGCGAACGTCTCGGATCAGGTAATCGCGGACCGGCATCAGGCCCGCCTCCATCACCCGGTTCGTCGCCGGATACTCGAGTTGGAGCTGCCGCGCGACCGCCTGCAGCTGCGCGTCCGCGACAACCGGCGTGACGCCGGGCGCGAGCCGCGCGATCGGCCGGACCCAGTGCGCCCGCCGAAACCACGCCGCATCGCGAAGTTCGGGCGTCCATGGGAACGGGTACCACACCCGCGTGTCGTTGCTAGGGAACCGGAACCCCGGCGGCATCACGCCGACCACCTCGACCCGGTGCCCGCCGAGATCGACCCTCCGCCCGACGATGCCCGGGTCCGCACCGAAGTATGCACGCCACACGTCATCACTCAGCACGACGACGGCGTCGTCCTCGCCCGTCCACGTGTCCTCCCAGCGCAGCGTGCGCCCGACCTGCGCCCGCACGCCGAGCACCGAGAAGAAGTTGCCCGTCACCGCCGTGGCCGGGATCAGCACCGGCTCGCCGTCCGCGACGTACGGCATCCGCGTCACGTTCTCCTGATACGCCGCGACGTCCGCCAAGCCGTCGACCCGCTCCCGCCAGTCCAGGACGTTCGCCGGCGCGGCGTTCCCCTGCACCCACCCGAACTCCCGGTTCGACTCGTGCAGCATCACGAGACGGTCCGCGTCCGCGAACGGCAGCGGCCTGAAGAGAAAGGCGTTGATAGCAGAGAAGATCGCCACGTTCGCGCCGATGCCGACGGCAAGGACCGCGAACGCCATCAACGCATAACCGGGATTGCGGCGCAGCGTCCGCACGGCGAAACGAACGTCCTGGCTCAAAGCATCCACGATGCCGGCTTTTCGCGTCCGCGACGGCGCCGCGTCACGGCGCGCCGCCGAGCCCGTTCGCAGACGCACGACCAGCCGGATCGCGCCGAGGATCTCGCGCGCGGCCAGTACTACGCTGACCGACCGGCCCCGCGCACGCGCGCGCTCCAGCCTCAGCCTGTGCGTCTCGAGCAGCTCGTCGCCATAGCATTGCCGAAAACTGCGTGGCGCCAGCCACAGCACCCACCGAAACAAACGATCGCCCAGCATCATGCGTCCGCGCCCCGGGGTAGAAGGTTCTTCCGCCGCGCCGCGGCGACCAGCGCCGCCAGCCGCGCCGACTCCGACTCCGCGGCCGCTCGACCGGCCCGCGTGATCCGGTAATAGCGGCGCCGCGCGTCGTCGCCGGCACGAGCCCGGCCGGGCGCTTCGCGGATAAGACCCTCCACCTCCATCCGCTGCAACGCTAGGTACAGGGCTCCGGTCGTCGGCGTCGATGCCGCGCTCGCACGCGCCTCGATCTCCTTGATGATGCCGTAGCCGTGCCGATCCGCGTCGGCCAGCGCCAGCAAGATCTGATACGTCAGCGGCGTGATCACGGGCGGCCCTCCGTTCCTTGGTATCGCCAATCCGCAAATAGATAAACGATAAATATATTTGCGAATGGACCTTGTCAAGGATGTCGAGGAGCGGCGCGCCTTGCTGGATGCGCAGGGCGCCGCCCGAGATCTGGCCGATCCGCAACAGCACGCCGTAGCCGTGCAGCTTGCCGAGCGAGACCGCCTTCAAGATCAAAAGGTCGAGCGTGCCCGGGAGCAGCGCCGCCTGATCGGTCAGGGTCTTCTCCTATGTCGCTCGGGCGAACCTACGCCGTTAATTCTTACGATGGCGCTCTTCAAGCGCCTAAACCGTCGAGGAGAAGGTCGGCGAGGTTCGCCTTGACGCGGCGCGTTGGCCAGCCTCATGGTCACGGCGTGCTGCGGCGGCCCTTCACTGTGGCACCGGCGGGTCTGGGCGGGAGCTCCCAGCGGCCACGGCTGATATCCAGGCGATGGTCCAGGTCTCGGTGGTGTTCGTGGGCGGGCCGCGGTAAGCCTTGCGCCATGGGCCCTTCGGCCCCTTTTCCGTCGGCGCCTTGGCGCGTCCCCGTGACGGATTCGGCGTGCTGTTGGCCCTTCGGCAGGTCATTTGCAGATGCCCGAAAGGCGGGCGGACGCTCCATGAACCAGGGCCGTGCGAGGTCCCGGCCCCGGTCGGGAGCGGCGTCTCGACGCGCGAAATCGAGGTCATCGATCGGAGGCGGAAATGGTTCTCACTAGGGGGGTGGTGGGATCTCACTCGGTTGCTTCCGGCATCGGCTGCGCCGCATCGGCGGTCTCCCGCTCCCGGCGGAGCGCTGAGGCCAATGCGCGCGCCTTACGTCGGCAAGCGTCAGCCGCTCGAGTGCTCTGCGACGCCACGCGATCAGGGGCCCATGCGAGTGCGGAGCCTCCGAGACACACGCCGATACCCCAGCGCCGCGGTGCACGATGAGAACGAAAGACCGCTACCGCTACGAGATCAGGAAGCACAGCTTCCCGCTCCTCCTGAGACGCTTCGAGGAGGAGTACGGCGCGGCGTATATGCAGTTGGCAGACTACCTCAAGATGAGCTATCCCGAAATCACCAGGAAGGGCAGGAGGACGGCACGCGCGCTTCGAAATATCTGCTTTTTCGTCTGGTGCTACACTCGATACGGCGACAAACAGTTGATCCCCGTTCTGTTCAAGGCGTCCGTGCTGCTTTCGGCTCAGGACGACTACTACGACAACCCTCGCATTTCCAGCAGGCAGAAGGAGGCGTTCCGCGCCGCGACGAACCAATCGATAGGAACGGGCTCCGTTCAGTGGGGTCCGGGGACGAATCGCCAAACCGGGGAGTTGATCTCGCTTTGGTTGGACGTCGCCCGGCCCATTCACGATGCCTCCCCGCCGGTGCAGACCTATTGGAAGGAAAAGGCCCGCGATCTCAATGATGCGATGGTAGCCGAGAACCGTGCCGCTCGCCTAGGGGAGCTCGGCTTCGACGAATACATGCGCACCGCTGTCCACAGCATCGGGATGGTGTTCTTGTGGTCCACGTACCTCGTGCACAAAGGCGTGCCGCCGGGCACGTTGCGCGACATGGACGTAGCCCTTCTCCTCGGCGCCAAGGTCGTGCGGCTGAGCAACGACATAGCGAGCTACCGTCAAAGCAAGAACAAGAAGAACGCCGTGATGCTGCTCGGCGGCGGACGAGCGGCGAAACGCCATGTCAACCACCTCATTGCACAAGAGAGTGATCGGTTCCGCGAGTCGATTGATGAGGTCCTCGTGGAGCCTGATGTCAAGCGGGTCTTGTGGCGCTCCATGTCGTTCTTGACCGAGTTCTATCAGCGATCGGATTTCGACAAGAAACCCCTTCGCTAGACTGCGGGCGTACGGATGAGTCGGATACTTAGCACTGCTCTGATCGCGCTGTTGGCGGCGTTCGGATTCGCCATCTGCATTTGGGTCTACCGGGCGAAACCGACGGACCGTGAGAACCGGGGATTCCCGCTCATGGTGCTCGCGATCTTGTCATGGGTTTTGTTCTACCACTTCGCGCAGTTCGACAATTCTACCTTCTGGTTTCGGTTGAGTGCTGCGTCCGTCTACATGTTTTTCGTGGCCTACTATTTCTTCATAGTGAAATGGTTTCTTGGGAAGGCAGGGAAGGGCTACGCCATCATCGAGAGAGTCATTCTAATCTACGGCCTCGCGCTCGCGGGCCTCACCCTGTTCAGCGATTTCGTCATAACGGAGAGCGCATTCCTGGGATCGGTCACGAGGCCTGTTTTCCACGGAGTGGGTTGGTGGTTCTTTTACGCGTTTGTCACTGTTGTCACACTATTCATCAACTGGCTGCTAATAAGGGAGTACGTGACGTTCCCGAAGGACCGTCGTATGAAGGTGCAGTTCTTCATGGTCGGGCTCTTGTTGTTCGCGGGTTTCAACATTGTGTTCAACGTCGTGTTGCCGATGATGTTCGGCGTTTATGATTACTACGAGATCGGCAACTATTCGGTCGTGTTGCTACTGGGGTTCACTGCTTACGCGATTGTGAAGGGCGAGCTGTTCGGTATTCGGACGGTGCTCGCGCAGATCTTCGTTGCTGCTATCGGGCTGTTGCTGGCGATCGATATTATCGGGTTCACGGAACATGAGGCGCTGCGCGTCTTCAAGGGCATAGTCCTGGTTCTTTTCCTGTATTTCGGCTATCTGCTGTTGCAGAGCGTGCATCGGGAGATCGAGCAGCGGAAGGAGTTGGAACGGATCGCGGCGGCTCTGCGTCGTGCGGATGAGGCGAAGACGGAGTTCATCTCGATCGTGTCGCATCAGCTCAGGACGCCGCTGAACGCCATCGAAGGATACCTATCGCTGCTGCTCGCGGGCGCGTACGGAGAGCTGGACGCGGAGAAGCGAAAGCCCCTCGAGCGGCTGTACCGCTCGAATGAACGGCTGATCCACTTGGTGAACGACCTGCTGGGCGTTTCGCGGATCCAGATGGGGCGGATCGAGCTCGAGTTGGACGAGGTGGACCTCTGCCAGGTAGTGATGAGCGTGGTGGAGGAGTTCAGCGTGGCGGCGGAGGAGCGTGGCATTGAGCTGACGGCCACGTGTCCCCGACGCGGAGTCCCGGCGGTGAGGGCTGACCTAGAGAAGTTGCGCGGGAGCATCCTGAACCTCGTGGACAACGCGATCCGGTACACGAAGGAGGGGAGCATCAGGGTGTCGGTTTACAGCGAGAGCGATGACGTCGTAGTGAGCGTGGCGGACACTGGAGCGGGGATCGACGAGGCCGAAATGAGGGCGCTTTTCGAGAGCTTCAAGCGAGGCGATGTCGGCCGGAGGCAGTGGACGGAAGGTTCGGGCCTCGGCCTCTACATCGCCCAGCAATTCGTTACGCTTCACGGGGGAAAGATCTGGGCGGAAAGCGCCGGGAAGGGCAGGGGGAGCACGTTTTTCATCCGGCTCCCGTTGGACCGTAGCGAGCTGGCCGCATGACCAGGGATCCCCCCGCCGAGCGTCCCTGGCACCGTTCTTGACTGGCATGGGCGACGCCAACGGATCAGCGAATGTTGGTCGGTCGGCGCCGCATAACGGACCCACGTTGCCAGGGAGCTTCGATACGTTGCGCTGCATCGCCCACACCCTGGTCGCTTTTCTCGCCGCCAGCTCGCTCCACGCGCAGGGGCTGAGCATCCACTCGCACAGCGGTTGTGCGCTCGCGCGGAACAGTTCGGGCGTGGCCGAGCCGTGCGCGGATGGATCCGCGGTGTTCTACAACCCGGCCGCGGTCGCCGGCCAGCGGGGCGTGGCGAGCGCGGGTGTAGTCGCGCTGTACTCGACGGCCACGTTCACGTTCGACGACAGCGGCGAATCGTTCGACAGCGAGCAGGGCACGCAGCCGGCGCCGCACGCGTGGCTCGTGGTGCCGCTTACGTCGAGGATCGGCGCCGGGATCGGGTTCTGGGCGCCGTATGGGCTGTCGACCGCCTGGCCGCTCGAGTTCGAGGGCCGGTTCGACGGCTACGACAACACGCTGCGCGGCATCTATATCCAGCCGACGATCGCGGCCGAGGTGATCCCCGGGCGGCTCGCCCTGGGCGCCGGCGTCGACGCGGTGAGCGCCTCGGTGGACGTGTACCGCCGGGTCGATCTGGCAAGGACAGCAATCCCCGGTACGGGTCTGACCTTCGGCGACATTGGCATCCCGGACGGCACCGATTTCGCCGACGTCCGTCTGAAGGTGGACGATTGGTCCGCCACGTTCCACATCGGCTTGCAGCTCCGGGCGTCAGACCGGTGGTGGTTCGGCGCACGCTATCTCCACAGCACGCATCTCGATCTGAGCGGCACGGCCACGTTCCGGCAGAGGGCCACAGGTATCCCTCTCCCGCCCGGCAATCCGTTCGGCCTGCCGCCGGGCACACCCATCGACGTCGTGTTGGCGCCGCAGTTCGGACCGGGCGGGGAGCTCGTGAAACAGGGACTGCGTACCGAGCTGACGCTGCCGAACCAGCTCGTAGCAGGCATGCGGTTTCTCGCGACGCCGACGACCAAGGTGTTCCTCGAATACCAGTGGACCGGCTGGAGCCGTTTCGATCGCGCCGTCCTACACCTCGAGCATCTTCCGGCCGACACCATATTCCTTGACTACGGCGACGCCAGCACGTTCCGGTT
>JBOHRM010000948.1:0-7657 GCA_050732715.1 Longimicrobiales bacterium | reverse complement strand
GGTCACCTCCGAGGCGGGTGCTCTGTGCCGCACCGCGTGACGCCGGTGCTGCGCGAAACTCGGAACTCGGAACGCGGAACCCGGAACACTCGGCTCACCGGCCCTCGAACGCCGCCTTGCGCTTCTCGACATATGCCGCGAGGCCTTCCTTCGCGTCGCTGCTCTGGAAGAGCAACTGCTGGAGCTCGCGCTCGACGGCCAGGCCCTCCTGTAGCGGCAACTCGGCGCCGGTCTGCACCGCGCGCTTGATGTGACCGATCGCCTTCGCCGCGGCGCCGGGCGGCGCGAACTGCTGCGCGTACTCCTGCACCCGCTCGAGGAACGTGCTCGCGCCGTCCACCTCCCACACGTCATTGACGATGCCGAGCGCCTTCGCTTCATCGAAGTCGAACGTGCGGCCCGTGGCCATCAATTCGATCGCGCGCGACTTGCCGACCAGCCGCGCCAGCCGTTGCGTGCCACCCGTCCCCGGGAGCACGCCGAGATTGGCCTCGGGCAGGCCGATCTTGCCGGCGCCCTTGCGCGCGACGCGGATGTCCGCCGCCATGGCGATCTCGAGTCCGCCGCCGACCGTGTGGCCGTTCAACGCCGCGATCACGAGCTTCGGCGTCTGCTCGAATCGGCACAGCGTCTCGTTCGCGTGCAGGCAGAAATAGTACTTGAACTCGGGCGTCACCGTATTCAGCATGTTGATATTCGCGCCCGCACAGAAGAACTTCTCGCCCGCACCCGTTACGACGATCACCCGCACCTCATCATCGATCCGCGCGCGCAGGATGCACTCGTCGAGGTCCTTCATCATTTCGTAGGTGTACGTATTGGCGGGCGGGTCCTGAAGGGTCAGCCACGCGACCGCGCCACGGGTCTCGTAACCGACGAGCCGCGCCGTCGCCTGTGCTGTTTCCGTATCCATCACCTTGGCCATTCAGCTCCTCCGCTAGCCGGGTCTCGATCGACGGCGGCACTCGATCGCGACCGCGCGCCGAACGCTGCCCCTTCGTTTACCCTCGTTCGCCTTCGTCGCCCACGGCGCTTCGTCGCCGTCGGTCCGGCAGAAAAAAAGCTGGCTCCGAAGGAGGCCAGCCGCCCCGAACCCCATGGTACTTCGTCGCATGGGGCCCCGCCGTTACGCCCTCGTCGCGTCCGAGGCGCCTCGGGTGGGCGTGTCCGCCCCCGGATAACGCCGGAAGCTAGACGTGTCCCCCGTTCGGGGTCAAGCCTTCACGTTGGCCACACGCTTGCATCGGCGGCACGCGCCAAATTACCTTTTCGCAACGGGAAGCGTCGCCGCGCGGCCGTCGCGGTGCGCAGGGCGACTCGGACCGCCCGACCGGTGCCTGGGCAGGAACCACTCGGCCGCCAACTGGTACCGTTCTATAATGCCTAGTCCAATTTCAGTTCGTTCCGTGATCCCTGGCGCACTGGCGGTGCTGTTTGCCGCCGCGGCCGGCGGGCTCGCCGTGCAGCTGCTCGATGGCCGCCAGGCCGCGGCCGCGCGGACGGGCGCCGACGGCAGCGTTTACGTCGTGCCGATCTCGGGCACGATCGAGATGGGTCTCGCGCCGTTCGTGGCGCGCAGCATTCGTGAGGCAGAGGCCGCGAGTGCGCGCGCCGTCGTCCTCGACATCGAAACCCCGGGCGGCCGAATCGACGCGGCGCAGCAAATCGTCGACGCGCTCAGGGCCACGTCCATTCCGACGTTCGCGTTCGTGAACCGCCGCGCGTTCTCGGCCGGCGCAATGATCTCGCTCGCCGCCGACGACATCTATATGCGGCCGGGCGGCGTGATCGGCGCGGCAACGCCCGTCACGGGGCAGGGCGAGAAGGCGAGCGAAAAGATCGTGAGCGCCATGCGCAGTGAGATGCGGGCTCTCGCAGAGGACCGCGGGCTCGACCCCGTCGTCGCCGAAGCGATGGTCGATGAGGACATCGAGATCGAAGGCCTCGTCGCCGCCGGCAAGCTGCTCACGCTCACCGCCGAGGAGGCCGATCGAATCGGCTATGCCACGCTCGCGGACGACCTCGACGCCGTGCTCGCACGCGCCGGACTCGATCGCGCCACGGTACACCGCACCGAAACGAACTGGGCCGAATCCATCGTGCGCCTGATCACGCACCCGATCGTCGCGCCCATGCTGCTCTCGCTCGGGTTCCTGGGCGTGATCATCGAGATCAAGACGCCGACCTTCGGCCTCGCCGGCGGGCTCGGGCTCGCTTCGCTCGGCCTGTTCTTCGGTGGCCACTACATCACCGGCCTCGCAGGCCTCGAGGAGGTGATCCTCCTCATCGCCGGGATCGCCCTGCTCGCCGCCGAGGCGTTCATCATCCCCGGCTTCGGCATCGCCGGAATCCTCGGACTCCTCGCCGTCGTGTCCGGCATTTTCCTGAGCATGGTCGGCAACTTCTCGACGGCCGCTGAGCTGTCGCAGGCCGCGGGTGTGCTCGGGTTGACCGGACTCGTCGTGATCATCGCCGCGTGGGCGCTGATCCGGCGGCTGCCGCGCAGCGGCCGATTCGCTCGCTCGGGCCTGCTGCTCGGCGAGGCGACCAGCCGCGAGACCGGCTATCTCTCGGCCGACACGCGCACCGAGCTCGTCGGCGCGACCGGTGTCGCGGTGACCGACTTGCGGCCCGCCGGCGCCGCCCGGTTCGGTGATGAACGCATCGACGTCGTCGCCGAATCGAACTGGATCAACGCCGGCACGCCCGTGCGCATCGTGCGATCCGAAGGCTATCGCCACGTCGTGCAGGTCGCTGAAGCCCAGGCTTCGACCGAGCGCCTGACGGGAACACCCTCCCCCCGTCCGGGGGAGGCCGCGACAGGTTCTCCTGACTGATCGATGGATTCGTCGCTGGCGCTGCGGCACGCCGCGCCGGCGTGATGCAAGGCTGCGTTGCCGAGTCGACGCGCACTCGCAACATGATGTGAAAGGGTTGATCCGATGAACGGAACTACAATTCTGCCACTCGCCGTATTCGCGCTCGTCGTCGCGGGTATCCTGGTCCTGACCTGGGCCGTGCCGGTCCGGCTCTGGATCGAGGCGATCTTCGCCGGCGTCCGCGTCAGCTTGGGTGACCTCATCGGCATGCGGCTGAGAAAGGTAAATCCCGCGGCGGTGGTTCGCCCGCTGATCGCCTCGACGAAGGCGGGGCTCGCACTCACCACACGCGCGCTCGAGGCGCACTACCTCGCGGGCGGTCACGTCGACCGCGTCGTCAAGGCGCTGATCAGCGCGGACAAGGCGAACCTCGGCCTGACGTTCGAGCGCGCCGCCGCCATCGATCTGGCCGGCCGCGACGTCCTTGAGGCCGTCAAGGTCTCCGTGAACCCGAAGGTCATGAACACGCCGCGCGTCGCCGCCATGGCGAAGGACGGCATCCAGCTCATCGCCACGGCGCGGGTCACCGTGCGCGCCAATATCAACCGCCTGGTCGGGGGTGCCGGCGAGGACACGATTCTCGCGCGCGTCGGCGAGGGCATCGTCTCGACGATCGGCTCTGCAGCTTCGCACAAGGCCGTGCTCGAGAACCCGGACAACATCTCGAAGACGGTGCTCGCGAAGGGGCTCGATGCGGGGACCGCGTTCGAGATCCTTTCGATCGACATCGCGGACGTCGACGTCGGCAAGAACATCGGCGCCGAGCTGCAGACGGACCAGGCGGAAGCCGACAAGCGGATTGCACAGGCGAAGGCGGAGGAGCGCCGCGCCATGGCCGTGGCCCACGAGCAGGAGATGAAGGCGAAGGTGCAGGAGATGCGGGCACACGTCGTCGAGGCAGAAGCGCAGGTGCCACTGGCGATGGCGGAGGCGTTCCGTCTCGGCAACCTCGGCGTCATGGACTACGCCCGCTATCGCAATGTAGTCGCGGACACCGAGATGCGGTCGGCGATCGCCGGCGGCGATGACGGCATCGCGATCGAGGAGCGGTGACGTGGATATCGAACCCGGGCTGCTCCTCTTCCTTTTCATCTTCTTCGTGCTCCCGCTCATCCAGCGGGTGCTCCGCGGCGCCACCAAGCAGGCGCCGCCGGGGAGCCAGCCCGGTCAACGCAGTCCTGGTGTTCCGCCCGGCCAGGCGGAGGGCCGCGTGGAGCGATCGGCGGGTGTACCCGCCGATCGCCCGGACGTCGACCAGCCGCGACGCGCGCAGGTCGAACGGGCCGCCGACTTGATCCCGGACGATCTCTGGGAAATCCTGACCGGGCAGCGCCGGTCACCCGCGCCCACGCAGCGCCAACCCGCTCCCGAGCAGGAGCCCACGCTCGAGGGCGGGACCGAGTGGCAGCCGGATGCGGGACGGCAGTGGGAGCGTGAGCCAGCGGCCGCACACCCTCCGGATTTCGCCGACGCGGAACCGTATCAGGAGGAGGGGTCGCTCGAGACGCCGTGGCATCACGAGTCCGAGGAGGCCGCCCAGACGGTTCCGGCCAATGCGCCGGAGCCGGCTCTCGCAAGCGACGACGGATCCCCGACGAATCCGGCTCGCTTCGCACAGCGGCGCGAGGTCGGGAAGGGGATCGCGACTCAGCGTTCGCCTTATCTCACGGCGGACACGGACGCGTCCAGCCCATATGGCTCACCGCCGCGGTCGCGACGCGCGACGCAGCGCCGCGTGACACCAGCCCTCTCGAGTCGCTCCGAGCTGAAGCGCGCGTTCGTGCTGCGAGAAGTGCTCGGCCCGCCGAAGGCACTGGAGTAAGCGGCCCGCTGCCATTACGTTTCATCGCCCGCCCGGGTGGCGAAATGGCAAACGCGACGGACTCAAAATCCGTTGCCCGCGAGGGCTTGTGGGTTCGACTCCCACCCCGGGCACTAGATAGGGAAGTCAACAACTTACGGCCTCCGAGTTCACGTGACTTGGAGGCCGTTTCCATAGCCGTTTGCCACCGGATTTGCCACCGGCCCGCTCGTTGACGAGCCAGACGCCGCAACGTCAGAGAAGCGGAACGCGTAGCAACCCATGTGCTCCATGCTCACTCGACTCTGCAGCGAGTCCATCTTCGCCTCTTGACACTACTACATGATATCGTGTATTAATTGATAATGGATACCCACTGCCTGCCCGAGACGGCCGGAATACCGGCCCGACATGGAAAGCCCGCCGCGCGGGCGAGACCGCTGATCAACCCGGGGAGCGCCGCGGAGCTCAGTGGCCTGTTCAAGGCGCTGGCGAATGATACTCGATTACGGCTGCTGCATGCACTCGTACGCGCGGACGAGCTGTGCGTCAGTGAGCTTGCCGCCGAGGTTGGCATGGCACAGCAGGCTGTGTCCAATCAGCTTCAGCGGCTGGCGGACCGACGCGTGGTGGCTGCGCGGCGCGATGGCGTTCGGCTGTACTATCATCTTGCCGACCCTTGCGTCGCGGGGCTGCTCGATCTGGGGCTGTGTTTGCTGGAAGAGACGGTACCGGTGACGCCGGTGCCTCGGTCGAGCGCGTCCCGAGCGTCCCGGAAGCGCTCGAATCGATCGCGCGCGTGACCGCCGCAATGTTGGGTCCCGCCAGGCGTGTTGTGTACGTGGGCGAGGCACGGGTTGCCTTCTACGACGAAGGCACCGGGCCGGCGGTCGTCCTGCTTCACGGCTGCCCTTTCTCGTCGTTCGTCTGGCGCAATGTCATTCCTCACCTTTCGGATGCGCATCGCTGCATCGCGCCTGACCTTCTAGGCCTGGGCGACACGGAGACGCCGGAGGACGCGGATTGGTCGCTACGTGCGCAGGCGGCAATGGTCATCGGGTTGCTGGATGCATTGGGCATCGCGCGCGCACATATCGTCGGCCATGACCATGGAGGTGCGGTCGCGCAACTGCTTGCGGCTGAGCATCCCGAGCGCGTCGATCGGCTGGTCCTGGCCAATGTTGAGGCGTACGACAATTGGCCATCCGCGGAGGAGCGCCCATTCGTGCGACTCACGCAGCTCCCGGTCATCGGGGAGCTGATCCTACGGTTGTGGGCGCTGAGGCCCGTGCTCCGGCTCACGCTCGCACGCGCACGCGCGGTCTTCAATTCGAGAGTGCTGACGACGCCCCTGCTCGACGGAATCATCCGCGCGAACCTCAGCGATCGGCACCGTCGCGCCAAGACCCGGCGTTTCCTGGCACTCCAGTTCGAGCCGAGGAACAACCGTGTGACCCTGGAGCTACTCGATGGGCTGCGACGCTTCGACCATTCGACGCTTCTCGTCTGGGGTCGCGACGATCCGCACTTCGGACCGGAATGGGGCGAGCGGCTCTATCGGGACATCCCCGGGGCGACGCGTCTGGAGCTGCTGTCCGAGACGGGTCACCTCTTGATGGAAGAGCGTCCCGCACAACTCGCCGCGCTCATCCGAGCATTCATCGCCTGAGCATGGATCGGACGATCACTCGTCGTAAGGCATTGATTGCCAGCGCACAACTGGCGATCGCTGCCGCCGCATGCGGCCTGCCCGAGCGTTTCGGCTGGCGACGTTCCATTCCGCGTTTCGTGCGCCCATTGCGCGTCCCGCGAGTCCTCCAGCCGGCGAGGACGGACGCGATGGCCGACTACTATGAGATCACGCAACGCCCGGGTTCGGCGGAGATCCTGCCCGGCATCCAAACGCCGATCTGGGGATTCGAGGGGCTGTATCCAGGACCCACGATTCGGGCTCGCCGGGGGCGAACGACGATCATCCGGCAAACGAACCAGCTCTCCGTTCCGACCGCAGTGCATCTGCACGGCGGTGTGGTGCCGGCGGAATCGGACGGCTTCCCGACGGACGTCGTTCCGCCGGGCGCGAGTCGCACATATGTCTACCCGAACGATCAACCTGCGGCGACGCTCTGGTACCACGACCACGCCATGCACCAGACGGGGCGCAATATCTACATGGGGCTGGCCGGCCTATACGTCATCGAGGATGAAGACGAGAAGGCGTTGGGTCTGCCCGATGGGAGATACGATGTTCCGCTGCTGATCCAGGACCGGGCGCTGGGTTCGGATGGACGCCTCAGGTACGATCGGAACAGAAATCTCGGAGCGACCGGCGATCTCGTACTCGTGAACGGTGTGCCGTGGCCGCGAATGCCCGTGTGCGCGCGCCCGTACCGCTTCCGCGTGGTGAACGGCGCCAATGCGACCGTCTACCGACTGGCGTTGAGCTCCGGGCGGCCGCTCATGCAGATCGCGACCGACCTCGGCCTTCTCCAGGCGCCGCTTGAGACCGCCGATGTCCCCCTGGCCATGTCGGAGCGGGTCGAGTTCGTCATCGACTTCTCTCCGTATCCGATCGGCACGCGCATCATCCTCAGAAATCTCGCCGGTGACGGACTTCAGGCCGACATCATGTGCTTCGACGTGGTGTGCGCCGAGCGCGATGCCAGCGTGCTACCCGGCCAGCTCAGCACGGTCGAGCGTATTCCAGTCGGAAGCACGACACCCGAACGGGAGTTTGTTTTCTCCGGAGGACCGTCCTCCTTTCCGCCTGTTGCCCGGTGGACGATCAATGGGAACGGGTTCGATCCGAGTCGCGCGATCGCTGCGCCACGATTGGGTGAAACCGAGGTCTGGCGATTCGTGAACCGCAAGCGCTTCGGCATTCTAGGTATGATTCACCCCGTGCACGTCCATCTGGTGCGGTTCCAAATCGTCTCGCGAAACGGCCGTCCGCCGTTTGCCCAAGAGTCAGGGTGGA
>JBOHRM010000947.1:0-7127 GCA_050732715.1 Longimicrobiales bacterium | reverse complement strand
GCCAGGATGTAGAGGAGCCGCTCGAGCCGGGCCTCCGAGGACCTTCGATCACTCATCGTTCATGCGCGGCGGCGACATCGGCCGCGAGCCGGCGCAACGACTCCCCTAGTCCGTGTGGCGACAACAGCTCGGCGTCGCCTTCGAGAGCCAGGAGCCAGCGCAGGAAGGGCTGCGGCTGACGGACCTCGAATTCACGAACTTGAGCGCCGTCCGGACAGCGCTCGACCAGCTCGCCGTGACCGTTCCGCTCCGCCCACAGTGATGCGGGGAACCCGAACAGGACTTTCGCCTGAAGCGAACGATCGTCCGCTCCCAGCTCCCATGGCGTCCGCGCCAGGTGCGCGTCCAGCCGAAAGTCCAGCGGCACCTCGTAATCGGGTGTGCCCCGCTTGCGCGGGTTCACCTCGACGCCGTCCATACGCTCGGCGCGGAACACGCGCACCTCGTTACGGAGCGCGTCGTGACCCACGAGATACCAGTGTCCGCTTTGAAAGAGGAGCCCATACGCCGCGACGTCCCGTTTCGTCTCCTGCACGCGCTCGATGCCCCGATACCGGAATTTGACGCGCTTGCGGCGCACGAGCGCGTCCGAGAGCCGTGCCAGCCGCTCGCTCAGCTCACCCGCGTTCGGACGGTCCACGAAGAGCACGGCCACACCCGTCGCGAACACCGCGGGATCGAGGTCGAAACCGAGCTTGCGAAACGCCGACCGCGCCGCGCGCGCCAGCGGAAACGACGGCAGCTCGGCCGCCCGGCGTAGCGCGTCGAGCGATAGCTCGGCCTCTTCCTCCGTCAGCCCGACTTCCGCCGGCCTCGCCCTCGATGTCGCAGCCACCGCCGTCCCGCCCCGCGGGTCCGAGACCAGCCTGAGATATGGCAAATAGAAGTCGCGCCGATCGATCCGGTAACCCTCGGCGTGATCGGCACCGTAGTGGATCGAGTAGCGGATCGTCTGGAGCGGGATGCCGAACCGGCGCAGCTCGTCCTTGTCCCGCTCGAACGTGCGCCGCGCCGTGGCGCGTGCCGTCTCGTCCTCCGTGCGCCAGCGCTCCGCGTACGCCGGGACGTTCTCCATCAACTCCTCGACCGGGACCGGCATCCGCCGGCCCACGAGGTAGGCGATCAGGTCGAGCCAGCGTTGCAGCTTCGTGATCGAGTTGGACATAGAACGACAGTGACGAGTTCGGCCGGCGATGTTATTTTGAATACCAGTGGCAGGCAGGCTCTCTCACATTCGGGTGACCGCCCATGAGAAACCTCCACACGCGAGCCGTCACGCTCGCAATCCTCGCATTTAGCGCCGCATGCGCCACGGGTTCCGCCGGCGGCCGGGGCGCTGGGGACCGGAATCTGATCACCCGGACCCAGCTCGACGAGCATCGCTTCACCAACGCCTACGAGGCCGTCGCCGCCCTGCGCACGAACTGGCTCCAGACGCGAGGAACAGACAGCTTCACCCAGCCGACGCAGGTCCTCGTCTACTTCGATGACTCGCGGCTCGGCGGGATCGAAACGCTGCGCAGCATCGCCATCACCGGCATCAGCTATATTCGCTACTATGATGGCGTCGCCGCCAGTGGCCGCTGGGGCCTCGACCACGGCCAGGGCGTGATCTTCGTCTCGACCCGGCCCGCGCGCGGCCCGGACGCATTCCGCTCGCATCCATGAGCGCCGCCGGCCTGTCACCGGCTTGCGTCGGCGCGGCTTGGACGTTCGCCTCGCGCCGCGAGCCCGCTGGACCGGCGCGCTTGTGAAAGTTGAGAGCATCCGGCAGAACACCGCCAAGAGCGCGGGCGCGGCGCGCGGCCACGCCCGGGGACGGCTCAAGGCGTTCGTTCCGAAAGCAGTTCGTGCACGGCCCAGTAGGCGGGCTTCGGCCGGTAGTCGGCGTCGAAGAGGAGCGCTTCGCCCCAACCCGGGAACGCATTCGGGATCCAGGATTCGCGATCCGTTAGCCCCCAGGTGATGACCGTGTCGCAAGCTTCGGCGGCGAGGCACGCGGCGACGACGTCGCGATAGGTGCCCGCCTGGACCTCGAGCGCCTCTTCCGTTGCGGGGAGCGGCACCCGCACGTCGAGCTCAGTGACCTGGATGCGGAGGCCGAGCGCGGCGAACCGCTCGAAGTTCCGCGCCATATCCTCTCGCGGCGGCACTCGGCCGAGCTCGAAATGCGCCTGGAAGCCGATGCCGTGGATGGGCGCGCCGCGCTCGCGCAGCCGCCTCAGCATTGCGTAAACGGAGTCGGATTTCGGATTCAATCCTTCGATCCCGTAGTCGTTGTAGAACAGCGCGGCGTCGGGATCGGCGGCGTGCGCCGCGCGGAAGGCTCTCTCGATGTAGTCGGGACCTATTTTGTCGGACCAGAACGTCGAGCGCAGTTCGCCAGTGTCGTCGATCGCCTCATTGACCACGTCCCACGCCACCAGGCGTCCGCGATAACGTCCGACGACGGTGGCGATGTGCTCATCGAACAGCGCCTCTGTCTGCCGCTTCGTCCACGCTCCGTCCGTCAGCCACGAGGCGAGCTGGTTGTGCCACGCCAGCGTGTGGCCGCGCACCTGCATGCCGTTCGTTTCGGCGAACGCTACCAGGGAATCCGCGCGCGCGAAGTCATAAACGCCCGCCGCGGGACGCAGCCGCGCGAACTTCATGTCGTTCTCGGGCGTGAGCATGTTGAACTCGCGGCCGGCGAGTGCGCGGAACCGCGAGCCGTCCTCGCCGGTCAACCGCAATCCGCGATCGGCCGCCGTGCCGATGCGCAGACCGTGCCGGTCGGCCAGCGTACGCAGCGGGGTGGTATCCTGACGAACCGGGACCTGGGCTCGCGCCGGCGATTCCGATGAACACGCCGGGATCAGCGCCAAGCACGAGAGCGCAACCGCCGCATTCAGCGCACGGGGTGATGTTCGGGGTCCCATTGACGAATGGCCTCTTGCACGCCCTCGAGGTGCGTGCGCATGCGCTGGACGCAGAGCGCTTCATCGCGGCGCTCGAGCGCCTCGAGGATGCCGAGGTGCTCCTGATGATCACGCTCCCGCGAACCGAAGATGCCGAGGATCAGGCGCTGCTCCTCGGTGAACAGCTCCTGTAGCACATCGAGCAGCTGCGTCATCACGGTGTTGCCCGATGCGAGGGCGATCTGTCGATGGAACGCCATGTTGACCGACGTGAGGACGGTGTCATCATCGAGGTTCTTGCCGGCCGTGGTCAGCAGCTGCTGCATTTCGGCGAGGTTCTCAGCGGTTGCGTTCTTGGCGGCGAGCGAAACGGATTGCATCTCGATCGGGATACGCGTCTGGATGAGATCCAGCAGCAGCTTGCGCGTGACCGTGCCGGTGAAGTCGGGGCTGGCCAGCAGCAGGACTTCGTGGCTGCGCGTGACGTAAACGCCCGAGCCGTGGCGGATATCGATGACGCCCATGGTCTGGAGCTTCTTCAACGCTTCCCGGACCGTGGGGTGGCCCACACCGAAGCGACGCGCCATCTCCATGATGGCGGGCAAGCGATCGCCTTCGTGATAGTCTCCGTTCTGGATCAACTGCCGGATCCGCTGTGCGAGCCGGTCCGACAGGCTCTGCCTGACGACGGGCGTGAACGCCTCCTTCATTACGCGATCTCCGCGATGTACGAGATTTCGTGGGTTCATAAGCTACTATCTGGTACCCCAAACCGCCCAACGGAGGACCAGCCGAGTCGCGAGTCGCGAGTCCCGAGTCGCGAGTTGCCCCGCCCCTTCAACCCTCGCGCGGACCAGGGGCATGACCCGCCCACCCGCGATTTGAAGTCGGAAATGAAATCGAAATAGAAGCTCTGAATTTTCAACTTCAACTTCGCTTTCAGATCGAGCCGGGGCTCGCCACGTCTGAGATCAACCGCCGTTACGGGTGGACTTCCAATGCCACCATCTGTACATCGCGCGAGTCGCCGCCGACCATGATGTTGTAGGTCCCGGGCTCGACCACGCGCACCATCTCGGGACCCACGTACTCGAGGGCATCGCGCGCAAGCTCGAACGTGACCGTACGAGTTTCGCCCGGCTCGAGCCGAACGCGCTCGAATCCGCGCAACTGCTTCACAGCGCGCGTCGCCCGGCTCACCCGTGCGCCGACGTACAGCTGCACGACCTCGTCGCCCGCGCGGTCCCCCGTGTTCGTGACGTCGACGGACACGGTCGCGGTGCCGGACGGTTCGATCCGCGCGGGTGTCACGCGCGGCGTCGAATACTCGAACGTCGTGTAGGACAGGCCGTAGCCGAACGGGAACAGCGGGTCGGTGGTGTCGAACAGATAGCCGCGCCGTGCCGACGGCTTGTGATTGTAGAAGACTGGGAGCTGGCCGACGCTGCGCGCCACGGTGACAGGGAGCTTGCCGCCCGGGTTGAGGTCACCGAACAGCGCTTCGGCCACGGCGGTGCCCGTCTCCTGACCGAGGTACCAGCCTTCCAGGATCGCCGGCGCGGCTTCGACCACCTCGGGGATCGACAGCGGCCGGCCGTTGATCAGCACCAGCACCGTCGGCGTGCCCGTGGCGAGCACGGCGTGAACGAGCTGTTCTTGCTGGCCGGGTAAGCCGAGCTCCGTGCGATCACCGAGATGTTCCTCGGCGTAGGCCTCGCGGGACGTAGCCTCATTGCCGCCGACCACGAGGATCGCCAGCTGACTGCGGCGCGCCAATTCGACGGCCTCCGTGATGCGCGCGCCGTTGGATGTGGAATCCGCGAGCAGGACCACGTCACCGCTCCAGCGTTGCCCCGAGCGTGCGCCGCCCATGTGCGGCTGCGGATCGGACGTGAACGTCGAGTCCTCGGTGATCCGCACGCCTTCGGCGTATTCGACGATTGCTTCACCGCCGAGCCGGTCGCGCACACCCTCGAGGATGCTGACCCTGTGGCGCGGCACACCCGAGTAGCCGCCCAGCAGCACCTCGGCGGCGTGCGGACCGATCACCGCGACGCGCGCATGGTCCTCGGCTCGGAGCGGCAGCACGCCGCCGTCGTTCTTGAGCAGCGTGATCGCCTGGCGCGCCGCTTCGAGCGCGAGCGCGCGGTGCGCCTCGGCGCCCGACGTGCTGTCCGCGCGTTCGGGGTCGACGAACGGGTCCTCGAAGAGCCCGAGCGTGAACTTCGCACGCAGCAGGCGCCGGACCGCGGCATCGATCGCTGATTCATCGACACGGCCGGCGCGCACCTCGTCGACGAGCGCGGCGTACGTGTCCACGTCTGACAGCTCGATGTCGACGGTCGCGGCGACCGCGAGCCGGGCCGCCCCGGCCGCGTCGGAGGCGACGCGGTGCCGATCGATGAGCTGCCGGATCGCGAACCAGTCGGAGACGACGACGCCATCGAAGCCCCACTCGCCACGCAGCACGTCTTTCAGCATCCACGTGTTCGCGTGCGATGGCACGCCATCGATCTCGTTGTAGGACGCCATGACGCTGCGCGCCCCCGCCTCGCGGATCGCGACCTCGAACGGGTAGAAGAACACCTCGCGCAGCCGGCGCTCGCCGATCGACGCCGGGCCGATGTTCGTGCCCGATTCGGGCTCGCCGTGACCGGTGAGATGCTTCAAGGTTGCGAACACGTGCGCTGGCGCCGAAGGCGAGACGCCCGCTGACCCCGCAACCGACGACCCCGCGTCCACCCGCGAGTACGGGCCTTGGAATCCGCGCACGGCCGCGACGCCCATGCGCGCGGTCAGGTACGGATCCTCACCGAACGTCTCCTCGATGCGACCCCAGCGCGGGTCGAGCCCGACATCGACCACCGGCGCGAGGACCTGATGCACGCCTCGCGCGCGCGCCTCTGCCGCGGTCACGGTGAACACACGCTCGACCAACTCGGGATTCCACGTGCTCGCGAGCGCGATCGATTGCGGGAAGCTCGTCGCCTCCGGCGCCATCAGCCCGTGCAGCGCCTCCTCATGAAAGAGGACCGGTATGCCGAGAGGCGTGTTCTCCTTGACCCATTGCTGGATCGCGTTCGTGTAGTCGGCCTGCTCGCGCGCACCGCGCTGTTCGCTGGTCCGCTCGATGCGGCCGATGCCGAGGCGGAACCACTCCGGGGCGTCCGTGGGATCGAACTCGCCCTGGTCATTCGTTATAGCCTGCCGGCCCTGCCACATGCTGAGCATCTGCGCGACCTTCTCCTCGAGCGTCATCCGCTCGAGCAGGTCTTCGACGCGCTGCGCGATCGGCAGCTCCGGATTCCAGTAGTCCGCTTCGCCTCGCGGCTCCTGAGCGAAGCTCGTTCCCGTGACCGACATCATGCCGAACACAACCGCAGTCAGCCGACTGGAAAGGCGTCCAGCCTCAGACATTGCACACTCTCACCGCCTCGGCCAACGACGCGATCGGATCGCCCGTGGGGATGAACTCCTGGCCGATGTATCCCTGATAGCCGGTCTCTTTGATGGCCCGCATGATGGCCGGGTAGAACAGCTCCTGCGACTCGTCCAGCTCATGCCGCCCCGGGACGCCGGCGGTGTGGTAGTGGGCGATGTACTGGTGATTGTCACGGATCGTTCGGATCACATCGCCTTCCATGATCTGCATGTGGTAGATGTCGTAGAGGAGCTTCAGCCTCTGGGAACCGACCTTCTCCACCAGCG
The DNA here is from genome assembly GCA_050732715.1 of Longimicrobiales bacterium. GTDB lineage: Bacteria > Gemmatimonadota > Gemmatimonadetes > Longimicrobiales > RSA9 > JBOHRM01. The sequence goes on along the minus strand of JBOHRM010000947.1, from coordinate 522 downwards.
CTACGCCCCACGGCGTGCTGTCACATTGGTAATCGGGGTGATCGATCTTCGAGTTGAGCAGCTCGATCACCAGCGTCACGCCAACCCGCTCGGCGAGCGGCGTCAGCTGTGAGAGCCCGCGAGCGCAGTTCTCCAGCCCGTCGGCGTCGCTGAGGTCTCCCCCGCGGTTACCCGAGAAGCATAGCACGCTCGGAACACCCGCATCGGCCGCCCGTTGCAGAATGGTCTCGTACGCGGGGAGCAGCCATTCGTGGTCTTCGAGTCGGTTGAAGCCGCGCGTCATGTTCCCCGCTCTACCCGGCGCGCCGGCCACCGCGCAGGTCAGGCCGTACTCTTGAACGATGGGCCAGTCGTTCGGGCCGATCAGCTCGATCGACACGAGGCCCACGTCTCGAGCGGCGGCGGCCAGCTCATCGACGCTCATCTCGCGGAACGGCCACTTGCAGACCGATTGCTTGAGCGCTGCCGTACCCGCTGGCCCGGCGGCCGCAGCGGACCCGGCGGCCGGCGCGGCACCGGGCA
>JBOHRM010000946.1:0-2870 GCA_050732715.1 Longimicrobiales bacterium | reverse complement strand
CGTTTCCCTGCGGCGCTCTCGTTTCAGACGTTTTGAGCACACGATTCGAGCGTGACGGCCCAGTCCGCGGCCGGCCGGTTCGTGCGAGCGGTTGGAGCGAGAGGCAGTCTTCGTCCGTCATGGGCGCATCCGTTTCAGAAGGTACCGCGCTGAACCGCGCGGCAGGCTGGCGAGCCGAACCCACGCCCCGCGAGGGGCGCTGGCGGACGCGCGGCCGTGGATTGCTGGCTGACCGCATGGCGCTGTGAACGCGCCGTGCTTCGCCGGGGAGGTAACGTCTAGTCGTACACATAGGTGGCGGTCGCGCTGGCGGCGTTCTCGACGTCGCCGGCGCAAACCGGGGAGAAGAGCTCGCACGAGCTCCGGTAGCCGCCACCGCTTTCAAAAACAAACGACGACGATCGTCCCGTAGGCCACGCATGTGACTGAGGGGACGAAGGTGTATTCAGGCGCCGGCGCGGGCGCCGCAAAGTCGCTGATCACGCATTCGCGGATGGGCGGGTGTGCTCTCGGGTACGCTGCCCCGCGACCTGGCGGATCAACGTGCGGATATTGGCCCCCGCAACCTGCCGAGAGTATTGACATACTCACGTTGGCGCGCGTCCGGATATTCCTTGTCGGTCGCCGCGACGCCTGAACAGGCCGTCGAAGGATTCTCAATTGCGCACGTATCCGGCTATCCCTTCCAGGGCTCCCAAGGCATCTACCGGTGGTTGTCGCGGCACCGGCGAGGCGTGGCGCTTGCCACGTACGCGACGGTTGCCGCCGTCAGCTACCTGCTGGCTCTGCTGTTCCGCTTCGATCTCACATGGCCGGAGCCGTACGGCCGCCTGTTCCTGCTCACGCTGCCGTGGCTCGTTGCCGTACGGACCGGCTGCGCGTGGGCGTTCCGGCTCGCCGCTCTGCGTTGGCGGTTCGTCGGCACACGCGACGTGCTCAGCCTCATCCTCGCCGTTGGTGCGGGCTCCGCGGTGATCTTCACGCTCATGGCGTTCGGCCTGGTGCCGCGCATGCCCACGTCGGTCCTGGGGATCGAGGCCCTGTTCACCAGCTACTTCACCGCCGGCGTGTGGGTCACGTATCGCGCCGCGTTCGAGCGTTTGCGTCGTCGCCGGCTCGGCTCCGATGGACCCGACCGACGTGCCCTGATCATCGGTGCAGGCGAAGCCGGCAACATGCTCGCGCACGAGATGAACCGCTTCCCCACTGGCTACCGTCCCATCGGTTTCATCGATGACGACCCCGTGAAGCGGGGCTCGAGCGTTCAGGGCGTACGCGTGCTCGGCGGCAGCCGTGATCTCGCCGGGATCGCGAGCGCCACGCGCGCCGAAGAAGTGATCATCGCCGTGCCGTCCGCGGAGCCCGGCGACGTACGGCGGCTCGTCACGCTCTGTGAGGAGCTGGACACGCCGTTCAAGATCCTGCCCGGCATCAAGGAAGTACTGGCGGGGGACGTCAGCCTCACGCAGCTACGTGAGGTCCGGATCGAGGACCTGCTCGGCCGCGAGCCGATCGAGCTCGAGCTGCCCGAGCTAGCCGCCGATCTCGAGGGCCAGGCCGTGCTGATCACCGGCGCCGCCGGCTCGATCGGTTCCGAGCTCGCGCGCCAGGTCGCGCTCCATCAGCCCGGCTGCCTGGTGTTGCTGGACCAGGCCGAGACCGAGCTGTTCTACCTCGAGCTCGAGCTTCGTGAGCGGCACCCCGATCTCACGATCGCCGCGGTGGTAGGCGACGTCGTGCGCTCTGCGACGATCGAATACGTTTTCCGGCAATACGCGCCCAGCCGCGTCTTCCATGCCGCCGCGTACAAGCACGTGCCGATGATGGAGGTCAACGCCGCCGAGGCGCTGCGCAACAACGTGATCGGCACGTGGCGCGTCGCGTCCGCGGCGGGTCGGCACGGCACCGAGCGCTTCGTGCTGGTCAGTACGGATAAAGCCGTGCGTCCCTCGAGCGTCATGGGGGCGACGAAGCGGCTCGCCGAGCTCGCCACGTTGTACCTCCAGCGCGTGCATCCCGACACGGCGTTCGCCGCCGTGCGCTTCGGCAATGTGCTCGGCAGTAACGGCAGTGTGATCCCGATCTTCATGCGCCAGCTCGAGGAGGGCCGCCCGCTCACGGTCACGCACGCCGACGCGACCCGCTATTTCATGACGATCCCGGAGGCCGTGCAGCTCATCCTCCAGGCGTCGCTTCTGCCCGGCTTGCGAGGGTATATCGCCATGCTAGAGATGGGCGACCCGGTCCGCATCGTGGACTTGGCCAGAAACCTAATCCGCCTGTCCGTTCCACGGCGCAACGGACGACAGGAGATCATCTATACTGGCTTGCGACCAGGCGAGAAACTCCACGAGGAGCTGATCGCACCGGACGAGAAGACCCAGACTACTCGAATCCCCAAGGTCCGATTGGTTGTGCCCAGGCCCGGGGATGGCGTCGACATTCGGTCCCATGTCGAATTCTGGGAGCAAGCCGACAAGGCCGAAGAACGCGAGGCCATGCTTGATCGCATGCTTGAGCTGTTTCCCGCGCTCCGCCCGCACCGACCCGTTGCAGCGATGCCGGCCAAAGCCGTGCTGCCTGAAGCGCTGATCGCGGCGAGAAATGGTCCCTAGCCGCTTCCACAGTGAACCCGATAATACCGCGCTTCCTCACTCGACTACAGAAGCACCCGACAGTTTTCGGTTAGAACCTGGACAAGAATCTCATAAATACCGATTTTTCCATTCGCGCCGCCGGCGACTGCAAATCGCGGCATCTGCGGCGCCCATTGGCATATTTGCCGCCTTCTTGAACGGAATGAATCGGCGGCTGACAGCCACCTGCCCAGAGGTTTAACCAATATGTCCAGGGCCGACAATTCTGAGGAT
>JBOHRM010000945.1:0-2085 GCA_050732715.1 Longimicrobiales bacterium | reverse complement strand
AGACGAGTCTGCGGCGGGCCCGATGGTAGGTCAATGACACGTTGCAGCGGTGGCAGTGCCAGACTTCGCCGCAATCGCGGCATTGCACGAAGGTGGCGTAGCCGCGTCGATTGAGTAGGAGGATGGTCTGCTCGGCGCGTCTGAGCCGATCGCTGATCGCGTCGGTGAGCGCGGCGGAAAGGATCACGCGAGGTCTGCCCGTTCGCGTGCCCGCGGATTCCCGTTCGGCCCCCGCGCTGGCGCGGGGAGGGGCTGCACCGCGCTCGCCGCTCGGCGGCGCAACGGCCGTTTGGCCGCGGTCCTGGTCCGCGAGCACCCCGCGATCCGCGGGATCGGTGCGTGGCTGTTTGCGCAGGTCGACGATCGACACGGTCGGCAGCGTACGCCCGGCCACACGCTCGGGCAGCTCGAGCAGCACGTATTTGCCGGAGCTCGCGTTCCGATAGCTTTCCAACGCCGGCGTCGCGCTGCCGAGCACGCAGACCGCTCCTGCGAGGCGCGCGCGGACCACCGCGACTTCGCGCGCGTGGTAGCGCGGATTCTCGGACTGCTTGTAGCTCGACTCGTGTTCCTCGTCGACGATGATCGCGCCGAGGTCCGCCACCGGAGCGAACACGGCGGAGCGCGCGCCGATCGCGATCCGTTTGGTGCCGCGTTGGAGCGCGCGCCAGGCGTCGTACCGTTCGCCGTCCGAGAGCGCCGAGTGGAGCACCGCGACGCGCTGGCCGAACGAAGCGCGGAACCGAGACACCGTCTGCGGCGTGAGGGCGATCTCGGGCACGAGCACGATTGCGCCCCTGTCCTGCCGGCCCACGACCTCCTCGAGCAGCTCGACGTAAACGCGGGTCTTACCGGAGCCCGTGACGCCCATCAGCAGGAACGGCCGGGGCGGATCAGCGGCGCGAGAAGACTCACCGCCGGACGTGCCCTCGGCGGCGCGCGCGGCGCTGACGATCTGCCGGACCGCCGATTCCTGTGCGGGCGTGAGCGCGAATGAATCGGGCCGCCTCGCTTCGGCCGTGGTGAACGGGTCTCGATCGACGGGCCGCTCGAGGATCTCGGCGACGCCTTTCGCGACGATGCCTTTGATCACCGACTCGGAGAACGACAGCCGTTCGACCAGGTGCGTGATATCGGATTCGCCGCCGGCCGCCTCGAGCACCTCGTAGCACTCGCGCTGGCGTGGTGTGCGCGCGAACAGCTCGGTGCGCGCGGTCAACGTCGGCAACTCTCGCGTAAGCCGCAGCACTCGTCGCGTCCGCGTCGATGGATCGGGCCGTTTCGGTCGGGACAGGACCGCCGGGAGCGCGGCTTGGAGCACGAGGCCGAGCGGCGAAACGTAGTATTCGGCGATCCAGCGGCACAGTCGCAGCAGCTCGGCGGGAACGCCCGGCTCGCCGTTGTCGAGCACACGATCGACATCGCGGGTCCCGTCGCCCTCTGCGCTGGCCGCGGCTTCGCCCACGACCCAGCCGATCATCGCGCGGCGGCCGAGCGGCACGCGCACGCGTGCGCCGATCGCGGCCGGCTCACTCGTGCGATACGTGAACGTGTGGTGCACGGGCAGCGGCAGTGCGACGTCGACCAGCATCGGTGCTAGTGGATCACTAGCCCGTGATGCGCACGAAATCGTACGGCGGCCACGGTCCCGTGATGTCGAAGCTGAGCTCCGGATGCGCGGTGCTCATGTCGCCCGCCCGCTCCATGAACTCGAGCCACGAGCCCCGCTCGACCAGGAACGCAGCGCTGAAGGGTTCATCTTCGCCGCGCGCGAACGGGACCGCGGCGCGCGCGAGGCGGCGCAGCTCCGTGTAGATGAGCGCCGAGAGATCCAGCAGATGCGATGACGGCCGGACATCCGACGCGGGCGAAAGGTGCAAGCGCAGCTCCCAGTGACCGTCCAGGAACGACAGCCCCTCATCGAAGACGAGGTATTGGTCCTCGAGCATGCGGATGAGCGAGCGGCGGCTGCGGAAGACGACGCCATACGGCGCCGGCAGCACGGTGGCGCGACGCATCACCCGCTCGACCACTCCCTGATGCGCCTGCACGTGCTCGTCATCGAGCGGCGGCACCTCGTAAGGC
>JBOHRM010000944.1:0-3913 GCA_050732715.1 Longimicrobiales bacterium | reverse complement strand
GGCCGGCCGTGACGAGCACACGGCGGCCGCCGAGCGGCCGCTCGGTTTCGAGCGCCCGGCCGATGTGCTCGATGATCACCTCGATCCGCTCGAGCCGGCCCGGCCCCTCGCCCTCACCCCAGGCGAGCGCGCCCGTCGCGGGACCGACCATCGTGTATCCGAGTCGCTCCGACAGCTGCGTCACGTTCGCCTGCGTCTGCGCGTGAGCCCACATGACGTCGTTCATCGCCGGACAGACCAAGACGGGCGCGCGTGTGGCGAGCAGGATCGCGGCGAGCAGGTCGTCGGCACGGCCGGCTGCCGCGCGAGCGAGGAAATCCGCCGTCGCCGGAGCCACGCAGACCACATCGGCCGCGCGCGCCAGACGGATGTGGTCGAGGGCGTGACCCGGCGCGACGAGGTCCGCGGACACCGGCCGCCCGGTCAGCCCCTCGAACGTGACGGCGCCGACGAACGCGCTCGCCGCCTGCGTGAGCACGACGTCGACCGTACTGCCGAGCTTGGTCAGATCGCGCGCGAGCTGAGCGACCTTGTACGCGGCGATGCCGCCGCAGACACCGAGCACGATGTGGCGCCCGCGCCACGGCCGACGCCGGTCCAGAGCCGGCGCCGGGCCGCGCCCGGGCTCGACTCCTCCGCTTGGCGAGGGGAGGCCTCGAGGAGGGTGGCCGTTCTGCGCGTCCGCCTCTTTCGAGCGCGACGCTCGCGTCGCGCCCACCGCCTACGTTCCCCTGCGGCGGCGCTTGGTTAGCGTGTACGCGACGCTCGACGACGTGAGCGTTTCGAGCGAGCGCGTGGTCAGCTTCTTCTCGATGCCGGCGGGCACGGCGTCGCGAGGCAACGCGTTCAGCTCGCGCGCGTACTTTGCGGCCACCAGCAGGGATAGGTACTTGCTTCCGCTGGCGACCGAGATCTCGTCGGGGGTGAACACTCTCATCCGTTCGCTCCTTTCAGCTCCGTGCCGCCGAGGCGGTTGCGCCTCGGCGGGCTCCTATCTGACTCGAGGTCCTTGTCCAGAGCGCTCAGCCGGTCCTCGAGGCCGTCGGTGCGCGACACGCGGCGCCGCTCGGCCTCGACAATAGCGCCCAGCGAGCGGCTCGCCGCATTGAAGTCATCGTTGACGATGACGTAGTCGAACTCTTGCGCGGCGGCCAACTCCGTGCGCGCCGTCCTGAGGCGTTCGGCCCGCTCCCCCGCGGTCTCGCTCGCGCGGCCGCGCAGACGCTGTACCAGCTCGCCGGCCGAAGGCGGCAGCACGAAGACGAGCGCGGTCTCGGGGAACGCCGCGCGTACCTGTCGCGCGCCCTGCACGTCGATGTCGAGAACGACCACGCGGCCGGCCGCCAGGCCGCGCTCGATCTCGGCACGCGGGGTGCCGTAACGCCGGCCGTGCACGACCGCCCACTCGACCAGCTCACCGGCCCGTTGCATGCGGTCGAACTCCGCATCGTCCACGAAAAGATAATCGCGGCGCGGCCTCTCGTCAGGCCGCGGCCGGCGCGTCGTCGCGGAGACCGAGATGATCACAGCCGGGTCGCGCTCGGCGAGCGCGCGGGCGAGCGTCGTCTTCCCCGCCCCGCTCGGTGCGGCAAGGACGAGCGGAAACCCGCGGTGACGCAGGCTCACTCGACGTTCTCGACCTGCTCGCGCAGCCGCTCGATATCGTCTTTGATGGCGACGACGTCGTGCTCGATCGGCGCGTCGTTCGCCTTCGAGCCGATCGTGTTCGTCTCGCGGTTCATCTCCTGGATCAGAAAGCTCAGTCGCTTGCCCACGGGTTCACTGCCGTTCGCCGTGAGCGATGTGCGGAACAGCTCGAGGTGCGAGCGAAGCCGGACGATCTCTTCGCTGATGTCGAGCCGGTCGGCCATGAACGCCACCTCACGCAGCACGCGCTGCTCGTCGATCTCGAAATCGCCGAGCAGCTCCGTGACGGAGCGCCGCATGCGGTCCCGCTCGATGACGAGCCGCTCCGGCGCTCGCACCTCGATCCTGGCCAGCGCCATGACGATCGACTCGAGGCGCGCCTCGAGGTCTTTCACGAGATGTCGCCCCTCCTCGCCTCGCATCTCCGCCGCCGCTTGCGCCGCGTGCTCGGTGACCGTGCGGACTTCATCGACCGGAACCTCCACCGCATCCTCCGGCTCGGCCGGCAGGATCACGTCGGGCAGCCGCATCAACATGCCCAGATCGATCTCGCCAGAAAGCTGCAGGCTCGCCTTGAGCGCGCGCAAAGTCTCGACGTAACGGCGAGCCCGCACCTCATCGATGCGCAGCAACGGCACGGCCGCCTCGGTGACCGGCGAATCGAGTCGCAGCGCGAAGTTGACGTGACCGCGAGGGAGAACCGCACGGAGCGTGTCGCGGATCGTCGGCTCGAACCGCTCGGCCGCGCGCGCCAGCCGGAGGTTCACGCTGAAATACCGGTGGTTGACCGTTCGAACCTCCGCCCGTAACCACCCGGCCGGCGTTTCACGCTCGGCCTCGCCGTAACCGGTCATACTCCGGATCATCGCGCCTCCCGTCGCGCGCGCAAGCTAGGTCCGTGAGGCGGGCTGGTCAATTCCGCGTTCCGCGTTCGAGTCACGAGTTCCGAGTCACGAGTCACGAGTCCCCAGCCCGGCCCCGACTCGCGACTCGCGACTCGTCAAGCCCGGCTCGCGACTCGCCGACTCGTGACTCGCCAACTCCGCCTTAATTCCAGAAGCTCCACTTCACGCCGTAGAAGAGGCGCGGACCCGGAACCGGTTGTCCCAAAAAGTCTTCCGCGGCCTGACCCGAGAGGTTCTCGTAACGCGCGAAGATGCGCAGGCTCAGGATGCGAATCTGGAGGTAAGCGTTGTAGATCGTTCGCGCGGGGAGCGTCGCCAATGTGAGGCCGTTGTCGCCCGGATCCGGCGTGAGCACGTTGCCGCGACGGCGCGCCTCGAGCCAACCGATGAGCTGGAGGTTGCCGCTCGGCATCGGCGTCCAATCCATGGTCAGAGCGGCGCGGCCTTCTTCGACGGGCAGGTAGGCCCAGCGCTGCCCGCTGAGCCACCGCTGGTACGAGCCCTCCGCGGCGAGCCAGTCGAAGAACAAGCGAGTGCGTCCGTATGCTTCGAACCCTTCGACGGAGCCGCCCGCGTAACTTCGGCGTTCGCGCTCGAACGGCAGCCCGAACGCCGGGACGGAGTCGACCTCGGCGCGCAGGAACGCCCCGCCCAGCGTGACCCACGGAACCGTCGCCTCGGCGCCGACGCGGAACGCGGTGCGATTGTCGATCAGCGGAGCCGTGACCTCGGGATCGGCGTAGAACGGCGCGCCGCGCTCACCGGTGGTCCATTCGAGGAACGGAACGACGCCGTGGATCGGCCCCGCGTCGGCGCGGGCGGAGAACGACAGGGTGGCATCCGCGCCGCGCCAGGATTGGTGGCTCACGTCGCCGCGGACGGCGGCGATGCTGCCGAGCGCGAAGCCGGCGCCGAAATCCGTCTGGAGTCGAGGGAGGGACGGCTCGTCGCGAGCGCGCAGGGACGCCTCGAGCCACCCGTTCGGCAGCGCGACCGACGTGCGGACGCCGCCCTGCACCCCCGACCGCTCGACGGGTGACGGCACCCCTGGCGCGTCCTCCGCGCCTTCCGGCGGTTCGTTGTCGACGGACGCCCGGCCGACGTACGCCTCCGCCGTCACGGACTCGCCGAAACGGTTCCGTACGCGCAGCATCAGGTCGCGGCGTCTGCGCGTCTGAGCCCACGTCGTCGGCGGTTCACGGTCCAGCGTCGACTGGCGCATTTCGAGTTGAATGCCGCGCTTTTCCGTCTGCCAACCCCACTTCAGCCATGCGTCGAACACGTCCGCCGGCTGGCTCGACCGCGCGCCGTCCGTGTCCAGCCGCTGGATTGCAACGCCGAACGGGCCGATCCCCCACAGA
>JBOHRM010000943.1:0-10210 GCA_050732715.1 Longimicrobiales bacterium | reverse complement strand
CCTCGGAAGCGATCTCCTCGCGCCTCCGGCGCAGCCACCACGCGAAGCGATGTCGTCTGTTCATTCCACCTGTTCCCCACACTTGGTGTGTGGAATACGAAATGTGCTGCCAGGCGGGCGGTGCGTCAAGGGCAGTCGCTCGAGTCGACCTCTCTTCAGCGGCGGCCGTTGCTCGCTTGTTCTATTGCGGGGTCGGTGATCTCCTCGACGAGCTCGAGGCCGAGCGTCTTGCCTTTCTTGATCGCGGGGACGCCCTCGACCATCCAGACCGGCGGAGGCGCGTCCTTCAGGTAGTGGTCGAAGAATTGTTGCATGCGGATCGTCCAGTCCTTGCGGTTCTGCTCCTTCCGCAGCCCGTGGTCCTCGCCGTTGTAGTTCAACATCCAGACCGGCTTGTCGAGCCGGCGCAGTGCGACGAAGTACTCGATGCCCTGCTCCCACGGTACGGCGCCGTCTTCATCGTTGTGCAGCATCAGCAGCGGTGTTTGCACCTTGTCGGCGCGGAAGATCGGCGAGTTCTCGATGAAGTGGAGCGGCTTCTCCCACAGCGTGCCGCCGATGCGGCTCTGCGTCTTCTCGTACTGGAACATGCGGCTCATGCCGGAGCTCCAACGGATGCCGCCGTACGCGCTGATCATGTTGGACACGGGCGCACCGGCCTCGGCCGCGGCGAACAGGTCGGTTTTGGTGAGCATGTAGGCGATCTGATAGCCGCCCCAGCTGTGACCTTGCAAGCCGATCCGCTGTGGGTCGACGAACCCCTGATCGATCAGGCTGAGCACGCCTGGAACGATCGCCTCGACCGCGCTCTCACCGGGATAGCCGATCTGGTACGGGATGTCCGGCGTGAAGACCAGGTAGCCGCGGCTCACGTAGAACGAGATGTTGATGCTCGAGCTTCCGGCGGCCGGGGCCATATGCCTATGCAGGCCATCGGAGAGCCGCTCATAGAAGTACACGAGCATCGGATGTTGCTGTGATGGGTCGAAGCCCTCCGGTTTGTACAGTACACCCTGAAGAATCGTCCCTTCGGCGGAACGCCAGTCGACGAGCTCCGCGGTGCCCCAGCTATACTCGGACTGCTGCGGGTTCGCCTGGCTGATCCGTGTCAGCGCGGAGAAGCTCGCATCGGCCATGTGCAGGTCCGGGAACTCGTCGAAGCCGGCACGTGTGAGCATGACGACGTCCGCGTCGCGGGCCTTGCGCGGCGAGCCGAACGATCGGTCGGCCATCAGCAGGCGCCCGGGCTCGGCGTCGCCGTTCAGCTGGTCGCGATAGAATCCTCGCTCCTTGGTCCAGAGATCGAACGCGGACAGCAGCATCTCCGCATCCGCGTCGATCTCGCGAGCGTCGGGATCGAGGTCGACATAGCGGAACCGAAGATTGTCGCGCCGGCCGACGCCGTCGGTCACGTTACGCGGTGGCGTCGCGCCTTCGGGATCGAGCGCCCAGATGTCGTGGCGATCATAGATCAGGAACGCCGTCTCGCCCTCGACCCAACCCGCGCTGCCGTAGGAGCCCGGGTCCTCAGGCCGGTCGTCGAGCTCATTATAGACCGGGTGCGGTACGCCCTCCGAGAGAACGCGTGATTCACGCGTCTCGAGGTCGAGCACGAACCACTGCCGTTGCTCGCCATCGAACCACGTCGCGTACTTGCCGGTCGGCGAGAGGTTGAGATTGTTGCGCGTGTTCGTCGCGATGCGCTCGCTCGAGCCGGTGCGGGCATTGATGACGTAGTAGTCCGTGCCGCTCTCGCCCCACGAGAGCGCCCTGCGATATGGCAGATCGGACTGGCCGAGCACGAAGTCGGCGTCGCCGCGATCGGCGAGCTCGACCTCGGGCACCTCCTCCGTTGCAAGCTGCACGATCCGGCCGTCGCCCAGGTCCACGACCGCGCGGTAAGAGCGGCGCGTCTCCTGTTCGACGCGCTCGAGCTGCATCGGCTGGAGATACGGGTCCGTCCACGCCCAGATGTCGACCACGACCTCTTCGTCCTCCGCCACGGTGCTGTCCTCGGGCTCAGGCTCCGGCCGCGGCGCCGTACCGAAGAACAAGCGCTCGCCGCTCGCCGAAAACGTCAGCTCGCCGTGCTCGCTGACCCACCAGCCCTCGGGCGCGTCGGCCGTCGCCGCGACCGCACGCGCGGAATCCTGCGCGTCGGCGTCCCAGTGATAGACCGTATAGTCGGGTTGATCGGCCTCATAGTTTTCGGCGTTCGCGAGAAACGCGGCCTGCTGGCCGACGCTGTCGAACGCGATACCCTTGTACTCGCCCTCGCCGGTCATCAGCGTCCGCGTCTCGCCCGTCGCCGTCTCGACCACGAACGCGCCATCGCCGCTGCCGTCCTTCGTCGACGTCGCATACACGAGCCGCGCGCCGTCACGCGAAAACTCGTAGAGCGTGACGTGCGCGATGCTGCGTTCGGCTCCGGTGTCGAGATTGCGGAGGACGAGCGTCGTGCCCTCCTCCTTCTCCTCGTCGTCGTCCTCCTCCTCCTCTTGTTCCTCGGGTTCGCCGCGGCCGCCGGGCGGAGCGGGTTCCGGCGTGGCTGCCGAGTCGGCCTCGGCGCTGTCCGGCTGTTCCGGCTCTTTGGCGAGGCGGTAGGCGAGCCAGCCGCCGGCATCCTCGGGCAGCTTGAAGCTGTCCAGCCTCGCGGCTCGGACGATTTCGCCGCTGGCCAGGTCGAGGATGCCGAGTGAATCCTTCGGCATCTGGTCCGGCTTCTTCTCCTCTTTCTCAGCTTCCTCGACGGCCGCTTTGGAAGGCTTGAGCCGGAAGACCACGAAGCGCGTGTCGTCAGTGAACACGCCAGCCTCACCCCTCTCGACCGCATAGCTCTCGGATCCGTTCAACGATGCGACGTGCAGCGCCGGATCGTTCTGCTCCGACTCGAGGCCGTAGAGCGCCCACGCACCATCATTGGAGAGCGCCTCATCGTCGATGCGGTTCCAGATGTCGTACGCATCGTGGTCCAATGGTTTCCGGCCTGCGGCGCCGCTCGCCGACTGCGCGTCCGCTGTGGCGGGAACCAGAAGCGCGAGGCTCACCAAAGTCGTGAATCCGCGAAGATTGTCCATCGCTCCGTCCCGTTCGGCTGGAGGTTGTTCCTCCCCCACCCCCGTTTCGGGGGAGAGGGTCAGGGTGAGGGGGTGGAATCACCAGGCAATATGGCGGCAGGACCGGACGCGCGAAAGATCGGGACGTGCGGGTCGCTGAGGGTCGGCGCGGCGGCCGCGCAGCAGGGCGCAGACCGTTCGCGAGGCGTTGACAACCGCGGGCGTCTGACAGCATTCTCGCCGGTCAGGACGTCCGGCGTGAGCCGGCTGATCGAGGCTCGAGCGATCCGAAAAGGGGGCACGATGCAGGCACATTCATTCCACGCCGGAAGGGAGCTGTTCACGGTCGCGTTCGCCGCGGTCGCCGCCGCGGCCGGCGCCGGTCCCGGCCTCGCACAACAGGCGGGCACGGTCGCGTTCGAGAACGTCAACGTGCTGCCGATGGACCGCGAGACGGTCCTGACGGACCACACCGTGATCGTACGCGACGGGCGCATCGAGGCCGTGGGCCCGGCCGCGAGCACGCCGGTCCCCGATGGCGCGACTCGCGTGGACGGAACCGGCAAATACCTGCTCCCGGGTCTCGCAGAGATCCATGCGCACATCCCCGGAATCCAGGCGGGCGGCGAGAACCGGCAGTTCGCGGAGGACGTGCTCTTCCTCTACGTCGCCGCGGGCGCCACGACGATCCGCGGAATGCAGGGCCACCCCACGCAGCTCGAGCTGCGCCGCCGCGTCGACAGTGGTGAGCTGATCGGCCCGCGCATGTACCTCGCCGCACCGCAGCTCAGCGGCCGTTCGGTCCCGAGCCCCGACACCGGCCGCGTCCTCGTGCGCACCGCCACGCAAGCGGGCTTCGATCTGCTGAAGATCCAGGAGGGATTGAGCTCGGAAGCTTATGCCGCCGTCGTCGACGAGGCGAAACAGCAGGGGATCCCGTACGCCGGGCACATGCCAGATGACGTTGGGCTGCGCGCGGCGCTCGAGGCGGGCCAAACCACGATCGACCACCTCGACAATTACGTCGTCACGCTCGAAGGCGATGAGAACAACATTCCGGCGCTCGCACAGGAGACGAGGCAGGCGGGCGCAGCCGTCGTCCCGACCATGTCGCTTTGGGAAACGCTGCGGGGCGGCCAGGACGTCGAAGCGCTGCTCACGCGCGCCGAGCTGCGCTATATGCCCCGCGCAGTAGTCGAGGGCTGGACGGAGCAGGTGAACCGCATCCGCGCGGACACGGACCCCGGCGACGCCGCGCGCGAGATCGAGCTGCGGAACCGTATGCTCGGCGCGCTGAACGATGCGGGCGTACCGATCCTCATGGGCACGGATGCGCCGCAGATCTTCAGCGTGCCGGGTTTCTCGCTCTACCGCGAGCTGCCAGTCATGATCGCGGCCGGGATGTCACCGTTCGAGGTGCTCGCGTCCGGAACGATCAACGTGGCGCGCCACTTCGGCACCGAGAACGAGACGGGCACGATCACCGTCGGCTTGCGCGCCGACCTCCTGCTGCTGAACGCGAACCCGCTCGATGACATCGCGAACGTCGAGCAACGCGCGGGTGTGATGGTGAACGGCCGCTGGCTCGACGAAGCCGAGATCCAGCGGCGGCTCGAGGAGATCGCCGCGCGCAACGCCGGCTGAGACCGAGCCGCCTCTCCGATTTTCGGGGGGGAGGGCGTCGACGGAGCTTCATCGTGCCGCGCCTCGATCGCACGGCGCCTGGCCTAGCCCGAGCCGATCGTCGGGCTCGACCCCGGGCGTCCCCCCCTGGCCCTCTCCCCCGACGGGCGAGAGGGGATTTCGTCCGAAGCCAAGCCTTTCCCTCAGTGGGGGGAGAGGGGATTTCGTCCGCAGCCAAGGTGTCATGAACCAACCGTAACTCCTTCCCGCGCTGTTACGCCTTTGTAACCTCGTTGCTGCCGAAAAACGGCACACGTCGAATAGCCTTGTCCCGTGCTCGCCGGAGCCCTGGAACGCTACGGCGTCGGGCAGTGGAGCCGATGCGGAGCCTCCCGGCTGCGAGCACCGTTTTGATCACCGATTCCGGTGGTAATCTCGCAATCAGTGGAGACTTCATGCGAACACTGAACACGCTCATCGCTGGCCTGGCGATCCTGCTGCCGGCACACACCCTCACCGCCCAACAGCCGCATGACCGGCACGCTCCTGACCGGACCGCGTCCACGCCCCAACTCGGGCGCCGCCCGGCGGTCCTGCAGGGTAGGGTGGTCGGCAGCGTCACGGATCAGGCCACGGGACAGCCGGTCGCGTCGGCCGAGGTCTACGTACAGGGCACCAGCGTCAACAGCGTGACAGACGAAGACGGCCGGTTCGCCCTGGACGACGTGCCTGCCGGGGCGCGCACGATCATCGCGCAGCGTATCGGCTATCTATCCGCACAGTCGGAGGTTACGGTCGCGACCGGTGAGACCGTCACGGTCGACTTCGCGCTGGAACAAACGGCCCTGGCGCTCGACGAGCTCGTCGTCGTCGGCTACGGGACCACGGAACGACGCAACCTGACCGGAGCCATCGACCAGGTGAGCGGGGAGATGCTGGCCAACCGGCCCGTCGCCAACCTCACGCAGGGACTCCAGGGGATGCTGCCGAACGTCAACGTGCGGTTGCAGGACGGCAAGCCGATCCAGTCGCCCGCGATCAACATCAGGGGCACGACCTCGATCGGTCAGGGCGGCAGTGCGTTGGTGTTGATCGATGGCGTCGAGGGCGACCCGAGCATGCTCAACCCCAACGACGTCGAGTCCATTTCCGTTCTGAAGGACGCGTCCTCGGCCGCGGTCTATGGGGCGCGGGGCGCGTTCGGCGTGGTGCTTATCACGACGAAGCAGCCGGCGGCAGACCAGTTGTCCATCACCTACGGCACCAGCTACGGCGTGAAACAGCCGGTGGTCAGCCCAGACTTCGTGACGGACAGCCACACGTGGGCGAAGATGTTCAATGAGGCGTTCGTCAACCGTGGCGGTAACGTCGCGCAGAACGTGAACAAGACCTTGCCCTTCTCGCTGGACTACCTGGCTGAGCTCGAGCGGCGGGCGAACGATCCGTCGTTGCCGCGCGTCGAGGTCG
This sequence comes from Longimicrobiales bacterium, assembly GCA_050732715.1. Lineage (GTDB taxonomy): Bacteria > Gemmatimonadota > Gemmatimonadetes > Longimicrobiales > RSA9 > JBOHRM01. Next base: position 4,064 of record JBOHRM010000943.1, on the reverse strand, counting down.
GGCCGGACGGGCAGTATGCGTACTACGGGAGCACGGACTGGTATGACCTGCTGTACCGGGACCGGTCGCCGTCGATGGAGCACAACATCTCCGTCTCCAGGGGCACGGAGACGACCAGCTTCATGGTGTCGGGCCGATACCTGAGCCAGGATGGGCTGTTCCGCTACAACTCCGACGATTACCGCGTACTCAACCTGCGTGCCCGCGGCTCGATCCAACTCGCACCCTGGCTCGATCTCAGCAGCAACTTCGACTATTCGAATCGGACGTACCACAATCCGCTCAATGTAGGAGAGGGTGGCGGAATCTGGCGCAACATCGCGGACGAAGGCCACCCCATGGCGCCCCTGCTCAATCCGGACGGCACGCTTACGCACTCGGCGGCCTACACCGTGGGTGACTTCTTCTATGGCAGGAACGGGTACGACTACGACCGGTCCGTGTTGCGCAACACGACCGAGCTGACCGGTCGGTTCTTCCAGAATCGGCTGCAATTGACCGCCGACTTCTCGTTCCAGCAGACGACGAACGACGTGCTGCGCCGACGCGTGCCCGTCCCGTACAGCCGCGCCCCGGGTTCGATCGAGTACGTGGGTCTGCAGTACAACGACCTTCAGTCGACGATAGACGACACCGACTACCTCGCGGCGAACCTGTACGGCGAATACCAGACGGTCGTGGGGGACCGCCACGCGTTCAGGGCCATGGCCGGCGTGAACTACGAGGAGAGCACCTTCGAACGTCTACAGGCGCTTCACAACGGCCTCATCTACGAAGATGCGACCGACCTGAACCTGGCTCTCGGTGAGGCGACGTCGATCAATGGCGGATATCGGAAGTGGAACATCGCGGGCGGCCTCACGAGGCTCAACTATACGTACGACGACCGCTACCTGCTCGAGGTCACGGCTCGCTACGATGGATCCTCCAAGTTTCCGGAGGACGAGCGCTACGCCTTCTTCCCGTCGGTCTCGCTGGCCTGGCGACTGTCACAGGAGCCCTTCTGGAATGTGTCTCCCGACCTGATCTCCGACCTGAGAATCCGCGCGTCGTACGGGTCGATGGGCAACGGCAACGTCCCGCCGTACGCCTTCCAGCAAACCTTCGAAATCTCGCAGTCGGGCATGATCGTGGACGGGAGCCGGCCACAGCAGACCCGGAGCCCCGCCGTTCTGCCCGATGGCTTGACGTGGGAAACCGCGACGACGCGGAACCTCGGACTCGATGTGGACATGCTCGGCGGGCGCCTCACCTTCAGCGGGGACGCCTACGTTCGCGAGACCACGGACATGTTCACGGTCGGCGTGACGCCACCCGCTGTCTTCGGCGCCGATCCTCCCGAGGGCAACTACGCCGATCTCCGGACCACGGGCTGGGAGCTCTCGCTCGGCTGGCAAGATGGCTTCGATCTGGCCGGTCGGCCGGCAGGTTACGGGATTCGCCTCTCCCTGTCGGATTATCAGGCCGAGATAACGAAATACAACAATCCGAACAGGCTGCTCACCGACTATTACGAAGGTATGAAGGTCGGCGAAATCTGGGGATACGTCACCGAGGGCCTGTTCCAATCCGAGGAAGACGTCGCCAACCACGCCGATCAGAGCTACTTGAACAGCACCTCGTCGGGCCAGTGGCGGCCGGGCGACATCAAGTTCCGCGACATCAACGGTGACGGCGTCGTCGACGTGGGCGACAACACGGCGGACAACCCCGGCGACCGCATCATTATCGGAAACAGCGAGCCCCGCTACAGCTTTGGCGTCAACCTCCACGGGGACTGGAACGGATTCTCCCTGTCCGGATTCTTCCAGGGGGTGCTCGAGCGGGACTGGTACCCCTCGCCCGAAGCCAATCACTTCTGGGGCCAGTACTCCCGGCCTTACGGCGACATCCCGAGCTGGCACCTCGACGAGGGCGTCATCTGGTCCGAGGACCACCCGGAAGCGTTCCTGCCGAGGTACACGGGTTACGTGGCCCAGGGCAACCAGCAGCGAGAGCTCGTTGCCACGCAGACGAGATACCTGATGAACGCGGCCTACGTCCGCCTCAAGAACCTCCAGCTCGGCTACAACCTGCCGGAGCGGCTCGTGGCGCGGCTGGGATTCAGGGCGGCGACGGTTTACGTGTCGGCGGAGAACCTGTGGACGTACTCGCCACTCTACAAGACCGCGGACAACGTCGACGTGGAGAGCATCACTTCGCAGTCCGACCGGATCCTGACCAGCGGGACGCACGGGGACGGCTACAATTACCCGATGATGAAGAGCTTCGTCACGGGCTTGTCAATCACGTTCTGATGAGAGTAGAGGAGGCCATCATCGCCATGATGACACGGTCCGCCGCAATCGGGTGCATGTGCGCCCTCGTGGTCGGCTGCGACCTGGAACAGAATCCGGTGTCGGAAACCGACAGCCGCTCGGTGTTCGGAAGCGAGGCCGGGCTGGAGCTCTACACGAATTCGTTCGTCGAAGTGCTGCCCGACGTGAACACCATCATCGAGGGCGACGCGATGTCCGACTACGCGGCCACGCGAGGGGTGTCGGCCTTCATACGGGAAGGCGGGTTCGACGCCGGCACCAACGGCTCTTGGCCGTGGGACGCGCTGCGCAACATCAACTTCTTCCTGGAGAACAACGTGAATCCGGCCCTGCCGGAGGCCGTGAGGAACCACTACAACGGCATCGCCAGATTCTACCGCGCGTGGTTCTACTTCGACAAAGTCAAGCGGTTCGGCGATGTCCCGTGGATCGATCGGGCACTCGCGGCCGACGACGAGCAGCTCTTCGCCGGCAGGGACCCGCGCGGCATGGTGATGGACCGGGTGCTGGAGGACATCGACTACGCCATCGAGAACATCACCACCGACATCGATCCCTCCAGGACCCGAGTCACGAAGGACGTCGCGCTGGCGTTGAAGTCCCGCATCGCGCTCTTCGAAGGCACGTTCCGGAAGTACCACAGCGGCGGCCTCGCCGCCGGCCTCGAGGGCACCGTCGATTTCTGGCTACAGCACGCGGCCGACGCCGCGCAGCAGGTCATGGACCGAGGCAACTTCAGCCTGCATGAGGCCAGCGGACCCGACCGGTCGTACCGCGAGGTGTTCAGCAGCGAAAACGTCGTCGCGTCGGAGGTGATGTTCACTCACGCCCACGATGTGGATCTCGGTGTGCGGCACCAGGCGAACTGGCGGTTCACCAGCGGCACCTTCGGCACCGGTCTGGGCCTCATACGGCCGTTCATTCACACGTACCTCGACATCGACGGCACGCCTTTCACCGACCGGCCCGACTATCAGACCCTGACCTTCATGGACGAAGTGCGGGACCGTGACATGCGGCTGCGGCAGACCATCCGCCTGGGCGATTTCACGCGCGTCAATGCCGGTGTCGAGATACCCTCGCCGCCGTTGTTCTCGCAGACGGCAACGGGATACCAGCCGATCAAATGGACGGTGGATGACGTCGGTATCGATGGAGGCGCAAACAACACCAACGACATCGCGATCTTTCGCTATGCAGAGGTGCTGTTGAACTACGCGGAAGCCAAGGCGGAGCTCGGAACACTGACGGGCGCCGATTGGGCGCAAACGGTGGGCGCACTGCGGCGCCGGGCGGGCATCACCGGGGGCTCGACATCATTGCCGACCACCGTTGATCCGTACCTCCAGGCCACGTATTTCCCGGATGTCACGGACCCGGTACTCCTCGAGGTTCGCAGGGAACGAGGTGTCGAGCTGGCGCTCGAGGGCTTACGCTTCTACGACATCATCCGCTGGAAGCGCGGCGAGCTCATGGAGATGCAGTGGCGCGGCTTCTATGTGCCGGCGGCTGACGAGTACCTCGACCTGAACGAAGACGGAACGGCCGATGTGTACTTTCACCTGGGCAACGTTCCGGCAAATCAGATCGCTGGCGTCTTCTACCTGGACGTCAGCGCCGATCCACGCGTGCTGGCCAACGGCGCGTCGGGTGAGCTGGTATGGATGAACAACATCCCGCGGTCGTGGGAGGAGCGAAAGTACTTGTATCCCATCCCCGAGGCGGACCTGCGGGTCAATCCGGACC
>JBOHRM010000942.1:0-3569 GCA_050732715.1 Longimicrobiales bacterium | reverse complement strand
CGGCTCAGCCGTTCGTACGCGTCAACAGCGCGGCGATTCCGCGCGAGCTGGGCGAGTCCGAGATGTTCGGCCACGCGCGCGGCGCGTTCACGGGCGCGGCCGAGCGGCGGCGCGGCCGCTTCGAGCTGGCCGACCACGGCACGCTGTTCCTCGATGAGGTGGCGGACCTCGGCGCCGAGGCGCAGGCGAAGCTGCTTCGGGCGATCGAGCTCGGCCAGGTCGAGCCGCTGGGCGGCGAGCAGCCGGTCCGCGTCGACGTGCGCGTTGTCGCCGCGACCAATCGTGATATCGCCGCCGAGATCGAGGCTGGCCGGTTCCGCGAGGACCTCTTCTATCGCCTCGATGTCCTGCGCGTGTACATGCCGCCGCTGCGCGACCGGCTCGGGGACGTGCCCGAGCTGGTCGACCACTTTCTCGTCCGCTTCCGCGCGCGCGATGGCCTGCCGCCCGCGCAGCTCACGGCCGACGCAATCGTACGGCTCCAGGAGTACGCGTGGCCCGGCAACGTGCGCGAGCTCGCGAACTTGTGCGAACGGCTCGCCATCCTGCACGCCGGCCGCACCGCGGGCGCCGACGAGGTCGACGGCGTGCTCACTCAGCGCGATCACCCGGCGTCCATGGTCAGGCGATCGGAGCACCGGCCGCATGCCGGCGCGGCGCCGGGCACGGCCGGCGGCGCCCATTCAGGCGAGCTCGCCGCGAAGGACGCGAGCCGCGCGGAGCACGACGGAGGCGGCCGTTCCCTGGTCGAGTGGGTCGACTCGTTCGAGCGGTCGATCATTGTGCAATCGATCGACGCGGCGGGTGGCAACATCGCCGTCGCCGCGCGCGCACTCCGGACGGACCGTGCCAACCTTTACCGCCGGATGCGCCGGCTGGGGATCGAACGATGAGAGTTCCCGAATTTGCGGGCTGCGCGTGGGCTCCCCACTCGTCCCGACCCCTCCCTTTCGCCGACCTCGGTACGCCTTGCCGCCCTCGGTTGCGGGTCGGGTTCGTCGCACGCCCCCCGGCATTCGCGGTTCGGGACCCGAAAGCCCGAGCCAGACGGACGAGAAACGTCGTGCCGCGCGTCCTGCTCGTTGGCACGCTGGCCGGCGCGGCCGCGACCGGCGTGCAAGCTCAGGCCTCGCCGCCGTTCGCCGAGCTGCCGGATTCGGTCGCGGAGCGCGTCATCGCGTTCTACAACGCCGCGGGCACGAACCGCTTCTCCGGGCAGACACTGATCGCCGCCGGCTCGGAGCTCGCCGGTCCGCTCGCCGTGATCGGCGGCCCCGTCACCGTGGCCGGCCGCGTCCAGGGCGACGTCGTGGTGATCAACGGCGATCTCCGGCTGACACCCGATGCGATGATCAGCGGGAGCGTGACGGTGGTAGGCGGCGGCGTCGACGCTCAGGAAGGCGCGAGCGTCGGCGGCCGGACGGCGCACTATCGCGAGCCGCTCCGGTTCCGTCATCTCGGCGAGGAGCTGGTCCACGCGCCCGAGCCCGCCGCCGAGCTGTCCGCCGGCCGCGAGTTCGGCTTCGGCCGGACCGACATTGTCGTCGCGATGCGCGGCGCCTACAACCGCGTCGAGGGGATGCCGATCGCCGTCGGCCCGCGCATCGGCCTCGGCCGCTCGAACCCGACCACCCTCGAGGGCCTGGTGATCTACCGCAGCTCGTCTGGCTTGCGAATCGACCCCGACGAGCTGGGTTACGCCGTTCGCGCCGAGCAGTATCTGGGCGGCGGGCGCACGGCGCGCGTGGGGCTCCGGCTGTTCTCCGAGATCACGCCGATCGAGTCCTGGGGTCTGTCGGACCGCGAGAACTCGCTGGCAACGTTCCTGTTGCACAGCGACTACCGCGACTCCTACCGCCGCGAAGGCTGGGCCGCCTATGTCCGCTTCGCGCGGCCCGGCTGGGCGCACGACCTGACGATCGAATACCGTGACGAACGGCACGGCCGCGTCGCGCCCGCGAGCCCGTGGTCGCTCATCGACAACGAACAGGCGTGGCGGCCACAGCCGCTCATCGCCGAAGGCACCATCCGCACGCTCAGCGCGCGGCTCGGCTACGACACGCGCAATGACCATGTGGACCCGTCGAACGGCTGGCATATCGTCGCCGAGCTCGAGCAGGGGCTCGGCGGACGGCTCAGTCCCGCCGCCAGCATCGACGTCACCGAGCCCGAAGAAACGCCGTCCGGCACCGCGTTCTCGAGGGAGCGGTTCACGGCCGCGCGATTCGATATCCGTCGCTACGTCCGTGTCGGTCCGGGCTCGAAGGTCGCGCTGCGGCTGCTCGCGGCCGGCTCGGTCGACGGCACCGCACTGCCGCCGCAGCACCAGCAGGCGCTCGGCGGCGAGGGTTCGTTGCCGGGCTACCGCCTGTTCGAGTTCGACTGCGGCGCCCGCTCGCTCACCGTCGATGTCGACGGCGAGCAGTTCTACCCGGTATTCGGCTGTGACCGGCTGGCCGTGGCGCAGGTCGAGTACGAGACCGATCTGCCGTTCGTGCGGCGGATCGGCCCCGTGGCCGGACTCGATCTCGACAGGTTGCTCCGCCTCGTCGTGTTCGCCGATGCCGGGCGCGCGTGGACCGAAGCGGGCGCGCGGTCGGGCCGGCTCACGGGGAGCAGCCGCGTCAAGGCCGACGCCGGCATCGGCATCCGCTTCGGCCGCGCCGGCGCGTACTGGGCCGTGCCCGTGACCGGCGGCGGACACACTGTCAACTTCTTCGTTCGTATCGGCCGAAGGTTTTGACCAAGGCGCTCGCCGCCGTCACGGTGTTGATCGGCGGCCTGGTTCCCGTGGCCGCGACCGAGACCACGGCGCAGCAGCCATCGTTGACGGTCCAGGAGGTCGCCGACTCGAGTCACCGGCCACTCGTCACCGTGGCCGGCCTGCTCGAGGATGACGCGCTCGAGGAGGCCGCGCGATCCGGGCTGCCGCTCCGCGTGCGCGTGCACGTCGAGCTGTGGAAGGACGGCTGGATCGACGACTTGGTCCAGAGCCAGAGCTGGACCGCGATCCTCCGCTACGAGCCGCTGGACCAGGAGTACCTCGTGCACACGAACCCGGCGCCACAACGGACGCAGCGATTCCCGAGCTATGCGGCGGCGCGCGGCGTCATCGAGGGCGCTCGCCTGCTCGCCATGCACCCGCGCGAGGAGGGTCGATACTACTACATCGCCACGCTCGAGCTCGAAACATTCTCGCTCTCCGACCTCGCCGAGCTCGAACGTTGGCTACAGGGCGAGCTCCAGCCGGCCGTGACCGGCGGCCGATCCCTGCCCGGCGCCGTCGGCGAGGGCGCCAAACGGCTGATGATCCGGCTGCTCCGGCTCCCCGCTCGAAAGCTCGAGGCCCGCAGCGAGCGGTTCCGGATCGACGGCTAATCGGTTTCGGTTGCCGGTTGCCGGTTGCCGGTGGCCGGTGGCCGGTGGCCGGTTGCCGGTTGCCGGTGGGCGGTGATCCGGTCACCTGGTTTGTGCCGGCCACGCGAGCACGCATCCGCAGCCGGCCGACCGGGAAGAGAGAACGAACTGGGAACAGGCGAACCGGTAACCGGTAACCGGTAACCTGGTAC
>JBOHRM010000941.1:0-5114 GCA_050732715.1 Longimicrobiales bacterium | reverse complement strand
GCCTAGATTCGCGCGAATGCCGAGCATCAGAAGCTTGCCCGGATTCCGGGACTTCTATCCCGCCGAGTTGGCCGTTCGGACCCACATCACGAGCGCGTGGCGGGAAACCTCGCGCCGCTACGGCTTCGAAGAGTACGACGGTCCGCCGCTCGAGTCGCTCGACCTCTACATCGAGAAGAGCGGTGAAGAGATCGTCGCGCAGCTGTACGCGTTCGAGGACAAGGGCGGCCGTGCCGTCGCGCTCAGACCCGAGATGACGCCGTCACTGGCGCGCATGGTCGGTGCTCGCGCGGCGGGCCTGCGCAAGCCGATCCGCTGGTTCTCCGTGCCGCAGCTGTTCCGCTACGAGCGCACGCAGCGCGGCCGGCTGCGCGAACACTTCCAATGGAACGTCGACATCATCGGAGAGCCCGACATCGCCGCGGACGCCGAGGCGCTCGCCGTCGCACTCGATGGCCTCGCCCTGCTAGGGTTGTCGGCCAACGAAGTCGTCGCCCGCTACAACGACCGTCGCTTGCTCGACAAGCTGCTGCTCGACGCGGGCGTCTCCGATGAGCGGCTGAGCGAAGCGTTCGCGGCGATCGACAAGCTCGGGCGCGATCCGGACGCGCGCATCCGCGACCGCCTACGTGATGCCGGTCTCGAGGATAGCGGCATCGACCGCGTGCTGCGGGTGTTCGCTACGGGTTCCGGGTTCCGCGTTCCGGGTGGGCTCCCCACCCGTTCCGACCCATCCGCTTCGCCGACCTCGGTCGGCCTTGCCGCCCTCGGTTCCGGGTTATCAGCCGCGACGGAGCTCGAGCGAGAGTACGGTGGCGTGCCCGGAGTGCGCGAGGATCTCGAGCGGCTGGCGTGTTATCACGAGCATCTCGCGCGGCTCGGCTTCGGTGAGCACATCGCCTTCGATCCCGCGATCGTGCGCGGGCTGGCTTACTATACCGGCACGGTTTTCGAGATCTTCGATCGCCAGGGAGAGCTGCGCGCGATCTGCGGCGGCGGGCGGTACGACGATCTGCTCGGCTCCGTGAGCGGAGCGCAGCTGCCGGCCGTCGGCTTCGGCATGGGCGACGTGGTGATCGCGGAGCTGTTGCAGCAGCGCGGGCTGCTGCCGGCGGCAACGCCTCACGTCGAATATTATGTGGCCGCCATGAATGCGTCCGAGGCGCTCGAGCGGCGCATCGCCGCGCGGCTGCGCGCGAGCGGCGCATCGGTGATCTATCCGCTGAGTCGCGCCAGCCTGAAACGCCAATTCAAGGATGCCCACGCGCGAGGCGCTCGCCACACCGTGATCCTCGGTGCGAACGAGTTGGCAGCGGGGATCGCGCTCGTGCGCGAGATGTCGACCGGCGCCGAGCGCCAGGTCCCGCTGACCGATCTCGCCGGGCCCGATGCCGTGGCGGCGGACGGACCCCGTGAACCGCGGTCCGGTACGTCATGACGCACGACGGCGGGCACGACCCCACCGCGGAGGCGAGACGAAGGATGCTCGCGCGCGCGACGCTTTACGTCTATGCGTTCCTGACGGCGGGGATCGTCGTGGCCGTCGGCGGCGCGGCGCTGATGGCGTGGCTGTTGACCCGGGTCGGCTTGCCGTTCCGCGAGACGTGGATCGCGCTCGCGATCATCATCGTCCTGCCGTCCGTCATCGTGGTGCTCTGGCGCGCGGCCACCGGGAGAACGGGCAAACGTCAATAGGCGATAAGGTTGCGGGTTGGCGGGTGGCGGTTTGGCGGGTGGCGGGTTGCGGGTTGCGCGGCGGGATTGAGAGCGAAGAACGACATGGCGGAAGACAAGGGACTCACGTCACGCGCGAGCGACTTCGGCGCGTGGTACAACGAAGTGGTACTGCGCGCCGAGCTGGCCGACCATTCGCCGGTGCGCGGGTGCATGGTCATTCGGCCGTGGGGCTACAGGTTCTGGGAGCTGATGCGCGATGACCTCGATCGCCGGTTCAAGGAGACGGGGCACCAGAACGCTTATTTCCCGCTGTTCATCCCCCAGTCGTTCATCGCGCGCGAGGCCGAGCACGTGGAAGGCTTCGCCAAGGAGATGGCGATCGTCACGCACACTCGGCTGAAGGCCGCCGGTGGCGAAGGCGCGGGGGCGCTCGTGCCGGACCCCGAGTCGAAGCTCGAGGAGCCGCTCATCATCCGGCCGACGTCGGAGACGATCATCTACGCGATGTTCGCCAAGTGGGTGCAGAGCTATCGAGATCTGCCCCTGTTGATCAACCAGTGGGCGAACGTGGTGCGCTGGGAGATGCGCACGCGGCTGTTCCTGCGCACGGCAGAGTTCTTGTGGCAGGAGGGTCACACGGCGCACGCGGACGAGGACGAGGCATTCGAGGAGGTGCTGCGTATACTCGGCATCTATCGTGCGTTCATGGAGGAGATGATCGCGATGCCGGTAATCACCGGCGAGAAGACGCCGGCGGAGAAGTTTCCTGGCGCCGTGCGGACGTATTCGTGCGAGGCGCTGATGCAGGACAACCGCGCCTTGCAGGCGAGCACATCGCATCATCTCGGTCAGAATTTCTCGCGCCAGTTCGATCTGCGCTTCCAGGCGGAGTCCGGACGTGAAGAGTACGCGTGGAACACGTCGTGGGGTGCGACGACCCGGCTGGTCGGCGCCCTTGTGATGACGCACGGTGATGACGCGGGAATCATTGTGCCGCCACGCCTCGCGCCGGCGCACGTCGTGATCGTGCCGATCTATCGCAGTGACGACGAGCGCGCGACCGTCCACGAGAAGGCGGGCGAGGTCGCGAACGCGCTGCGCGTGGCGGACATCCGAGTCCACGTCGACGCGCGCGACGCGCTCAAACCTGGACCGAAATTCTACGAATGGGAGCGTAAGGGTGTGCCGATCCGCATCGAGATCGGCCCACGCGATGTCGCCAACCACCAAGTCACGGTGGTGTTGCGCACCACTCCGGCGGGTGACGCGCCGCGCAAGGAGGCGATCGGCGAGGCCGCCGTGGTGTCGACCGTGACGCAAAGGCTCGAGCGGCTTCAAGAGGAGCTGCTCGCCGCGGCAATCGAGCGTCGGGAACGCAACTCGCACCGCGGGGTGACTGACTACGGAACGTTCCGCGAGATCATCGAGGGCGCGGGCGGTCTCGTGTATGCCGGCTGGTGCGGCTCGGGCGAGTGCGAGGCGCGTGTGAAGGAAGAGACGAAAGCGACGATTCGAGTGATCCCGGACGAAGAGTTCCGCACGCCCGAGTCGCCGAAGCTGTGTCTGGTTTGCGGCGAGTCCGCCCAAGCGGAGGTCGTCTGGGCGCGCGCGTATTGACCGCGGGCGGGACCGGCACGGCGCCGGCTTTCAGCTATCGCGATGGCAGACTCCACTGCGAGGACGTCGCCGCCGACCAGCTCGTCCACGACTTCGGCACACCGCTCTACGTCTACAGCCGCCGCGTTCTGCTCGAGCGCTACGATGAGTTCGATGCAGCGTTCGCGCCGCTCGACCGCTTGATCGCCTATTCCGTCAAGGCGAACGGCAACCTCTCGATCCTGCGCATCCTCGCCGAGCGCGGCGCCGGCGCGGACATTGTCAGCGCCGGCGAGCTTTATCGCGCGCAGCTCGCCGGCGTGCCACCGGACCGGATCGTGTTCAGCGGCGTTGGCAAGACCGTGACCGAGCTGGCGGCCGCCCTCGATGCCGGCATCTACGCGTTCAACGTCGAGAGCGAAGGTGAGCTGGATGCGCTCGCACAGCTGGCCGGCACGGTCGGCGAGAGAGCGCGCGTGGCGCTGCGTGTGAACCCGGACGTCGAGTCGCCAACGCCGCACCACTACACGCGCACGGGCCACAAGGCGACGAAGTTCGGCATCGCGTACGAGGAGGCCGCGCGGCTGTACCGGAAGGCGGCCGCGTCACCCGATCTTGCAGTCTGCGGCATCGACGCGCACATCGGCAGCCAGATCCTCGAACCGGAGCCGTACCGGCTGGCGCTCGAGCGCTTGCTCGATCTCGCCGGCACGCTGCGCGCGGCGGGGATCGGCCTCGAGTTCATCGACGTCGGCGGCGGGTTCGGCGTCGCCTACGACGAAGGGATCAGCACGCCCGCGACCGATTTCGCGCGGCCGATCGTGGACGCCGTCGCCTCGACCGGCCTGCGCCTCGTGCTCGAGCCGGGGCGCTACATCGCTGGTCCCGCCGGCATCCTGCTCACCCGCGTCATCTACGTGAAGGAGATGGGCGGGAAGACCTACGTCATCACCGACGCCGGGATGAACGACCTGCTGCGGCCGAGCCACTACGCGAGCTACCACCACGTACAGGGCGCGGAACGTCACGAGGAACGCGAGACCATCCAGGTCGACGTCGTTGGTCCGATCTGCGAGAGCGGAGACTTCCTCGCGCTCGACCGGCCGATACGCCGGCCCGAGCCCGGCGAGCTGCTGGTGGTCGGCACGGCCGGCGCCTACGGCTTCACCATGGCTTCGACGTACAACGGCCGGCCCCGGCCCGCCGAGGTGCTCGTCGATGGCGATGCGTCTACATTGATCCGCCGCCGCGAGACGCTCGCCGATCTCGTACGCGATGAGCTCGATGGACTGGAATGATGGCTCACTTCGTTCGCGTTCCGAGTTCCGAGTTCCGGGTTCCGAGTTTGCCAACGGGCCACGCGGAACCCGGAACCCAGAACCCGGAACCGCCCATGCACGACCGAATTCTCATCCTGGACTACGGCTCGCAATTCACGCAGCTGATCGCGCGGCGGGTGCGCGACGAGCGCGTTTACTGCGAGATTCATCCGCCCACCGTGACAATCGAGTGGGTCCGCGCCTGGGCGCCGAAGGGGATCATCCTCTCCGGCGGTCCCGCATCGGTCTATGACCCCGACGTGCCGACCGCCGATCCTGCGCTGCTCGAGCTGGACGTACCCATCCTCGGCATCTGCTACGGTATGCAGCTGATCGCGAAGATGCGGGGCGGCCGCGTCGAGCGAGGCCGGCGCGAATACGGCCGCGCGGATCTCGTCGTCGCCGAAGGCAACGGACTCTTTCAGGGGTTCAGCGCCGGCGAGCACCTAACCGTGTGGGCGAGCCATGGCGATCACGTCAATGAACCGCCGCCAGGTTTCGTCGCGATCGCGTGTACGGAGG
>JBOHRM010000940.1:0-2957 GCA_050732715.1 Longimicrobiales bacterium | reverse complement strand
TCCAAATTCGGCGATGGAGCTCGGGGGCGACGAGCCTTTACTCGCCCGTTTTCAGCGCCTGCACCGGCTGGATACGGAAGGCGCGGCGGGCGGGCGCGACGCAGGCGAGGAGGCCGGTCCCGATCATCACGATGCTGACGCCCAATAGCGCGAGCGCTGGATGGACGGCTCGAATCTCGTCGTTGACGGCATCGGGCACGACGAAGATCGCGATCCAGGCACCGATCGCGACGCCGGCGCCGAGCTGGAGCAGCGCGCGGCGCAGGATGACGACGGCAATCCGAGCGGGACGCGCACCCAGCGCGACGCGGATCCCGATTTCGCGCGTGCGCTGCGTGACGGTGAATGCCATGAGGGCGTAGAGGCCGGCGGCCGAGAGGACAACGGCGATTGCGGCAATGAGCAGGAAGACCGCACTGCTGAAGCGAGCCTCCCAGCGCAGCTCGGAAAACACGGCATCGAGGCGCGCCGGGTTCTCGATCACAGCCGTTGGCTCGATGGCGCTCAGGATCGTCCGCAGGCGCGCTACAAACGAGAGTGGTTCGCCGCGCACCTGAACCAGTAGCTGCGGTGGGTACACCTCACCGGGCTCGGCGACGTGGTATACGCCGGCGGCACGGTCCGGCTGCACGATGTTCATGCCCAGATCGTCGACGACGCCGATGATCTCGTGCCAGGGGCCGGGCTGTTCGTCCCGGCCGACCACGTAGCGGATACGCCGGCCGACGGCAGCGCGGCCACGCAGGACCTGATCGACGAGCGAGCGGTTCACGATCACCGATCGGGCCGGGCGTCTGAGATCCTCGCTCTCGAAGCCGCGCCCCGCGAGCACCCGATGGCCGAGCGCGTCGAAGAAGCCGGAATCGACATGCGCCGTGCGGATCGTATAACCACGCGCCGGCCGCGAGCCGGGATCTTCGCCTTCGACCTCCATGGCCGCGCGCTCGTGGTCCATGCCAGGGAGCACGCTCGCGAAGGTCGTCGCGCGCACGGCTGGCTCCGACGCCAGCCGGCGAAACAGCTCATCCTGAATCTCGCGCAGTCGAGCTTCGAATCGAGCGCCGACGGAATCCGCCGATGCTTCGATCGGGTCACCCGCATGCGTGCTCGAAGCGTCGGCGGGAACGCGAAGCCGCACCGCCAGGTATTCCTCCGCCGCGATCCCCTCGCCGACCGAGCCGACCGACGGGTCGCGGAACGCGCTGCGCGCGACCGTGACGGCACCGCTCAGGCCGCCCACTGCGATCGCGACCTCCATCACGATCAGCGCCGTCGCGGCGCCGCCGAAGCGAACGCCGGCCATGCCGGTGCCGGTCCTTTGCAAGCTCAGGTACGCGCTCCGCCTCGTCGCCTTCACCGCCGGCAACAGGCCGGCGATCACGGCGCTGAAGGTGGCGAGCCCGAACGCCACGGCGGCCGCGAACGGATCGATGCCCCAGTCGAACCAGGACGGCGTCGTTTTCGACATCAAAGGCATCCTCCCGATGGCCACGTGGGCGAGCCCCAGTCCAATGGCGGCGGCGAGCAGCGCGAGGACGAGCGCCTCCACGAACAGCTGCAGTACGATGCGACCGCGCGCGGCGCCGAGTGCGTTCCGCACGGCGATCTCGTTCGCACGCCCGGCCGTCCGCGCCAGCATCAGGGTGCCTACGTTCCCGCACGCGACCACAAGCAGGAGCAACGTCATGAGGAATATCGGAGTCAGGCGCGCAAACTCCGCGCGCATCCCCGTCACGTGATGCGCGTACGGCACCACCTCACCCTCCAGCCGCTCGTGCGTCATCGGGTGCTCGTGCGTCTCCGGGTAGTCATCGACAACCCGGCGCGCAACCAGCCTCAGCTCCGCGTGCGCCTGTTCTTTCGATACGCCATCGCGCAACCGGCCGAAAACCCACAACCGCGGGCCGCTGCCGACTTCGTAGTCGAAAGCACGAACCTGGAAGGGCGTCCAGAACCGGTCGCGGTACGGGAACAGGAAACCTTCTGGCATAACGCCGACCACCGTCCGGCGCGTGCGCCCGAACTGCAACGTGCGACCGATCACGTCCCGATCGCCCGCGAAGCGCGACTGCCATAGGCCGTAGCCGATGACGACGACCGGCGGCGCGCCCGGCGCCTCGTCCGCTTCGACCAGCAGCCGACCCAGGAGTGACCGCACGCCCACAACCGCGAACGCCGAGGCGGTCATCTCGGCGCCGCGCACCAGCTCGACACGCCCGTCCTGGCTCACCAGGTTCTCGACCCGCGTGCGCGCCGCGGCGAGTGGCGCAAAGGACTGGAGGTCACGCCGCCACCGCTCGAAGTCGTACGGCCGCGCCTCCCGCGAATCGATCCCAAAGCGGTACTGCAGCCCCAGGATCCGGTCGCCCTCATCGAACGGCAATGGTGTGTTGAAAACGTGGTGCATCTGGAGCGGCGCGAGCGCTACCGGAATCCCGATCGCCAACGCAAAGACGCCGACCAGCGTCAGCGCCGGATGCTTCACGAGCATCCGACCCGCGAGCTTCACGTCCAGCCACGAGACTCCAGGAAGACGCGGCCGGCGCAGCCTCGCACGCCAGATGCTCAGCGCCGAGCGCACTACGTCACGCGCGTAACGCCAACACGCGCGATTCGGCGTAACGCCGCGCTCCCGATCGCGCGCGTACATCTCTGCCAGGTCATCCAGGATGAACGGCGCGTCCGGACCGCGTACAAGGAGCCGCGCCAGCCGGTGTCCCGGGGTCCTATCGGGGCGGCGCGGCCGTTCCCTCACGAGCGACTCTCCGCCAGCTTGGTCAGTTTCCCGAGAACACCGCCGGCCATCGCATGTAGGCTGCCGTACGCATCCCGCAGGGCACGAGCGCCCGCCGGCCGAAGCGCGTACTGCTTCCGCGGCCTGCCCACGCGCCCCGGCTCCGCCTGCCCGACCACCGCTGTCACAAGACCCCGCTCCTCGAGGCGGCCAAGCGTAGTGT
>JBOHRM010000939.1:0-12642 GCA_050732715.1 Longimicrobiales bacterium | reverse complement strand
AGAGCAAACTAGGTTATCGCCGCGCCAGATGTCAAGCGGAGTGGTCCGTGATCGTAACGCCATCGCCGTCCGGCAAGGCCATGGCTAGGTAGTCCGTTTCGCAAGTTCGGCGACGTATAGATCAGCTCATCTAAGGAAGCCATGAACCCAGGAAGCTCACCCGAACCTCCTGGCTTCTTGGCTTCCTGATAATTCGTCTCGCTACGAATACGTCACCGTGTTTCTGGAATCGAGCACCAAGCCCGAAGGGCACACCGCTACATGTATGAGCGTGACTTCAGACGGTGGTTTTGCTGAAGAAGCCGGCGACGTAGTCGTTGCTCGGCTCGCGGCGGATGAGGTCGGGCGTCGCGATCTGCTGGATCACGCCGTCGCGCAGGACGACGACGCGGTCGGCGACGGCGAGGGCGTCACCGGCGTCGTGGAGCACGAAGATCGCAGTCGTGTTCGTGCGCCGGATGATGTCGCTCACCTCGCAACGCATCCGGTCCTTCAAGATTACGTCGAGGTTGCTGAACGGCTCGTCGAGCAGCAGCACGGTGGGCTGGGGCGCGAGCGCGCGGGCGAGCGCCACGCGTTGCTGCTGGCCGCTGGACAGCTCATGGGGGTAGCGGTCTCCGAATCCTTCGAGGCCGACGAGCTCGAGCATGGATCGCGCGCGCTCGCGCTGGTCGACACGGCGCTGACGGTGCAGGCCGAACCGGATGTTGTCGGTGACGCGGAGGTGGGGGAACAGCGCGTAATCCTGGAAGACCATGCCGACGCCGCGCCGTTCCGGCGGCACGGCGCCCCGGCCGTTCACGACCACGCTGCCGCCGATCTCGATCTGTCCCGCCGTTGGTGTCTCGAGCCCGGCGATCAGCCGAAGTAGTGTTGTCTTGCCGCAGCCGCTTTCACCGAGGACGGTGAGCACCTCCGCGTGCTCGACGGCGAGGTCGATGGCGCGTACGGCATCGCGGTCGGCGCGCGGGTAGCGTTTGGTCAGCCCTGTGGTGCGCAGGTCGTTCACGTCGCGTTGCGCCGCACGAGGAGTCGGTTCAACACCACGACCGGCAAGACGCTCGCGCCGATGATGACGAGCGCCGCGTTCGCCGATTGCGCGATCTGCTCGTCGGTCGCGAGTTGGAACGCGCGTGTCGAGAGCGTGTCGAAGTTGAACGGCCGCAGGATCAACGTGAGCGGCAGCTCCTTCAGCACATCGATGAAGACGAGGATCAGCGCGCCGAGCAGCGTTCCGCGCAGCAACGGCAGCGCGACGCGCGCCAGCGTGCGGCTGGGTGATGCCCCGAGCGAGCGCGCGGCGTCATCCATGTTGCCGCAGACGCGGGCAAGGCCGGACTCGACCGGCAGGTGTGCGACCGCCATGAAGCGAACGACATACGCGAACGTCAGCGCCGCGAGTGAGCCGCTCAACAGCAGTCTCGTCGACACGCCGAACGTCTCGCGCATGAACGCGTCGACCCCGTGGTCCACCCAAGCGAACGGGATCATCACGCCCACGGCGATGACCGCACCCGGAATCGCGTAACCGAGCACGGACACGCGCGACAGTTCGCGCAGCGCTTCGCTGCGCGCTAGGCGAACGGCCCACGCCACCAGCAGCCCGGCCGCGATACAGAGCACGGCTGCCGCCAACGCCAGCCCGAAACTGTGCAATACGATTCGACCGAACGCCACGTCGACCGCCGTTCGCGCCGTGCGCACAGCCCAATAGCCGAGCTGCGCGACGGGCAGTAGGAACCCGAGCAGCACCGGCACCAGACACACCGTGAACGCCGCGACTGCGCCCGCGCCGCCCAACGAATGACGCCGCAGCGGCCGGTGCGCCGCGGTGCCGTCGTCGAACCGCGCACGCCCGCGCTGCGCCCGCTCGATCGCCAACAGGATGAACACGAAGAGCATGAGCAGCCCGGCGAGCCGAATCGCGGCGTCGAGGTCACCCATGCCGAACCACGCGCGGAAGATCGCCGTCGTCATGGTCGTGACGCCGTAGTACTTGACCGTGCCGTAATCGTTCAGGACCTCCATGGCGACCAGCGCAACGCCCGCCGCGATCGCCGGCCTCGCCATCGGCAACGCGACGCGGAAGAACGTCCCCCACGCCGAGCGGCCCAACGTGAGCGACGCATCGAGCACCGCCCGCGATTGCCGTAGAAACGAGACCCGCGCCGTCAGATACACGTACGGGTACAACACCATCGCGAGCACCAGGATCACGGTCTCGGTCCGCAGCACGTCGATGTAGATGAACCGGTCGGCGCCGTCCGGCATGAGCGCCCGGAGCACGCGCTGCACCGGACCCGCGACATCGAGCATCCCCGCGTACGTGTAGCCCGCGATGTACGCCGGCACCGCCAGCGGCAGCACCAGCGCCCACTCGAACACGCGGCGCCCCGGGAAATCGCACGCCGCCACCAGCCACGCCGTCGTCACGCCCAGCACGAGCGCCAACACGCACACGGCGAGCACGACGCCGGCCGACGTCGTCACGTATCCGGCCAGCACCGTCGAGGCGAGGTGCCGCCAGACATCGCTCGCCGGCGCGAACGAGCGAATCGCGATCGTGATCAAAGGCAGGCTGAGCAGCAGCACCACGCCCGCCGCCCCTACGGTCCATCCATTCAATGCCGCCCACCGGCGCGCCCGCCCACGCCCAACCGAGATCGAAGCTCCGAGAGGCGCCGACCGCGCGCCGGCATTGTCCGCTAACGACATCTACCAGAAATTCCGGCCAAGTGCCTGCTTCCCTTTCCCCAACGGAGACGGCCCGGTGACGATTTTCTGATCCCTCTCCCCCGCCCGGGGGGACTGGGATGAGGGTTCCGGTGAGGGGGACTGGCGTCGCTCCGACCTAACGCCAGCCCGCGCGATCGAACGACATCACCGCCTGCGCGTTCAGCTCGCCGAGCCTGCTCAGATTCAATGTGTCCGCCCGGAACTCGCCCCACTCCTGCAACGTGCTCGCCGGCGCCACCCCCGGCTTGACCGGGTACTCGAAGCTACCCTCCGCGAACATGCGCTGCGCCTCGTCACCCGTAAGGAACTCGAGCAGCAGCCGCGCGTTCTCGGGGTGCTGCGCACTCGCCGTCACACCCGCGCCGCTCACGTTCACGTGCGTCCCCCGATCGTCCTGGTTCGGGAAGAACACGGCCACGGCTTCGCCGACGCGCCGTTCCTCCGCGTCCGTCGAGTTCTTCAGCCGCGCCACGTAATACGTGTTCACCAGCGCGACATCGCCCGCCCCCGCCGCCACCGCCTTGACCTGCTCCGTGTCCCCGCCGCTCGGCGCCTGCGCCATGTTCTGCGCGATCCCTTCCGCCCACGCCTGCGCCGCCTCCTCACCCGACGCCGCGATGATCGACGCCAGCAGCGACTGGTTGTATACGTTCTCCGACGAGCGCGTCAGCACGCGCCCGAGCCACGCCTCGTCGGCCAACGCCTCGTACGTCGTCAGCTCGCTCGGCTGCACGCGATCCTTCGCGTACACGATCACGCGCGCCCGCTTCGTCAGACCGAACCACTGGCCTTCCGGGTCCCGCAGCTCCACCGGAATGTTCGCCTCCAACACCTCCGACTCGATCGATCGCAGCAGCCCCCGCTCCTTCGCGCGGTGCAGCCGCCCCGCGTCCACCGTGATCAGCACATCCGCCGGCGAGCTCGCACCCTCGCTCTCCAGCCGCGTGATCAACTCGTCCGCCGACGCCTGAACCACGTTCACCGCGATCCCCGTCTCCGCCGTGAACCGGTCGAACAACTGCTGGTCCGTCTCGTAATGCCGATGCGAATAGACATTGACGACCGGCTCCTCCGCGGCCACCTCGCCGGCATCCGCAGCCGTCTCGGCGCTATCAGCCGCATCCCGCGTTGCCGCGTCACCGCACGCAACCAACGCCAGCGCCGCAATCAACGCCCTTGCGCCCGCCCGCCAGCCTTGCACCATAGCCTCGCTCCTTGTCGTTGAGACTCATTCTCAAGATAAGACAACGTCGGCTCCCGTCTGCGAGGTGTCAAGGTGCGGCCGGTGAGGAGGAGACTCGGCGGCCCGAGGAGCCAATCGGACCGTCGCCGCCGGTTCGCTCAGCGGATTGGGGGGCGAGCCTAGGCGAACCTGCCGCGTTGCCGATCAGAGCCGGCGGATGCATCGCCGAGCGGATGTGGTATGTTCCGCGTTCGCGGATGACACGGATGACACGGATGGCACGCTCAAGAAAGCGCCCGCAGCCGCGCGGACGGGCCATGCGTCTACGTGGTCCCGCCCTCAACCACCAGCCGGAGGAGCAGCCCGATCAGCAGGACAACAATACCGGCGAGGAGTGTTTCTACGGAGAGGGAGATCGCGAGTACCGCACAGGTGACGAGCCCGGCCACCGGAACGGCATCCGGATAGAGCCTCGCCTCGCTCGGCATCCGCAGCGCCGCGAGGTTGGTGATGCAGTAGTAGACGAGGATTGTGAACGCGGCCGCCGCGGCGACTGCGGCGAGCGTCCCAAAACCCGCGACGATCGCTGCGACCGCCCCGATCACGACCACCGCACGATGCGGAACGCCGTAGCGCGGGTGAACACTTTGCAGCCACCTCGGCAGGTCGCCGCGTCGGGCCATGGCAAACGCCATACGCGAGAGTCCGAGGAGCTGCGAAAGGATCACGCCGAGCATCGCAGCGACGCCCCCCAAAGAAACGACCGCGGGCAGCCATGGCCTGTCCGAAGCGGCCGCCGCGATCTGCAGCGGTGCGGCACTACGCGACATCGCGCTAGCTCCCACCGCGCCCACGGCGACGAGTGCGACAGCGGCGTACAACAGGATCGCTCCACCAATCGTGATCAGCACGGCTCTCGGAATCGTGCTCTGCGGCTCTCGCACCTCCTCGGCCAGCGTTGCGATGCGCGCGTATCCGGTGTATGCGAAGAAGAGGATCGCACCGGCTTCCAGCACGCTCCGCCAGCCGGCCGGCGCGAACGGCTCGAGGTTGCTGCTGCGAAAGGAGCTCGCGCCGGCGGTCACGAACAGCAACAGCGCGCCCAGCGAGGCGGCTACGATCAGAAGGTTCACGCGGCTCGATCGCCGCACACCGAAGTAGCTGAGCACGGTGAAGATGACGATCGCACCGACCGCGATCGCGCGCGGCGGAAGGCCGGGCATTAGGCCGTCGACGTAGCCCGCGAGACCGAGCGCCACCGTGCCGGCCGCCGCGATCTTGCTGGCGAGGAACAGCCACCCCGCCGCGAAGCCGAGCCACGGATTCAGCACGCGATATCCGTACTCGAACGTTCCGCCGGATTGCGGGTAGGCGGCGGCGAGTTGCGCAGCGCTCAGCGCGTTTGCCGTAGCGGCCAACCCCGCCAGCAGGAGACCGAGCAGAAAGGCAGGCCCCGCGATGCCGGCGGCCACGCCGGTCACCACGAATATGCCCGCACCGACGATCGCCCCGAGGCCGATCCCCACCGCATCGAGCAACCCCAGGTCGCGTCGGAGCCCATCGGCCGGTTCCACGGCCGAACCCGCTTGGCCGTGCGTCATCGGTGATGCCATGATCGGCATTCCTCGAGGACCCGTCTCATCGATCTTCACGGGCCGCGATCGCGGAGCGCGGATCCTCCAGCACGCAGACCTCAAACGTGGGCACGTTCTCCGCAGCATGACCGTTGCTGCTGTCGATCATGGATTGTCCCCGATTCTGGGTCGCCAGGGCTGCGGTTATCAGAAGCACGACCCCGACTGACCCGCGCATCGATAGACCACGGGCCCGCACCCACGATCAGCAGGAAGAGTGACCCGAGCAGCATCGACCAGTCCGTGGGCCTCGTGCGCCATCGCCCAGAAACCCTGCGACACGAGGATCGGGACTTTCGTCGTCCAGATCGCCACGGTCATATTGATGATCAGCGGGACGGCCGCGAGTCGGGTAGCCAGGCCCAGCAGGACGAGGCTCCCGCACACGATCTCGACCACGCCTATGAACGGCGCTGTCATCTCCGGAGCGGGGACGCCGATGTCGATGAAGCGACCGACACCACGCTCGTTCGGAAGCAGAAACTTCTGGATGCCCTCCGATAGGAAGACGCCTCCAACGACCAGGCGGATCAGCATCGCCGCCGCTGGGGCATGCGTGGCAAATATGCCTTGTCCGAGCGCGGATCCACTGCTCGGGCTATTCGTCCTCGTCATCGGCTCGCATCCTCTCGCTTCATCCCGATCTTGCGCCGAGGCTCGAAGATCTCCCCGAAAAGCTCCCGGACGCGCTCCTTGGCAGCGGCCAACGCCCTTGCTCCCTTTGGCGTCGCTCGGTAAACGCGCCGGATACGGCCATCGACGCGCTGCCGCCTCGAGCGCAGATAACCCTTGCGCTCGAGCGCGTGCAGGATCGGGTAGACCGTGCCGGCGCTCAGGCGGTAGCCATGCCGGCCGAGCTCCTCGATCATGCCGAGCCCGAAGATTGGCTCCTCCGCCGCATGGTGGAGAATGTGCAGGCGGATCAGGCCGGCGTAGAGCTCCTTGTCATCCATACAGCCGGCAAGCTAACTATCGCAACACGCTATCGCAATTCGATAGCAAATCCCACTGGACGTGGTCTTTTTTCGTGCGCGGTTGAGGTGGATCGCTAGATTGCCCTCGAGACTCCGGTTCTGATCACAAGTGCCTCCGCAGAAGCGCGGGAGACAGATGGTGAATAGTATGTACGTATGCCTGATTCAGATGTGCACGGCGGGATGAGTGGCGCGGCGAAGTGGGCGAAGGTGATCGACCACACGCGCTGCATTGGTTGCCATGCTTGCACGACTGCGTGCAAGTCCGAGAACGAAGTACCGCTGACGGTCACGCGGACCTATGTGAAATACGTGGACGCCGGGACGTTTCCGAACACCCGGCGGTTGTTTCAGGTCACGCGCTGCAACCAGTGTGAGCACGCGCCATGCGTGACTGCATGCCCGACGGCGGCAATGTTCCGGCGGCCGGACGGTATCGTCGATTTCGACAAGTCGATGTGCATTGGCTGCAAGGCTTGCATCGCGGCCTGCCCATATGACGCGATCTTCATCAACCCGGACGATCATTCGGCGGAGAAGTGCAACTTCTGCGCGCACAGGCTGGATGTCGGTCTCGAGCCTGCGTGCGTTGTGGTGTGCCCGACCGAGGCGATCCTGGTGGGGGACATGAACGACCCGTTGTCGAAGGTCGCGCAGATCATCGGCCGTGATGCCGTAACCGTGCGCCGGCCCGAGAAGCACACGCTGCCGAAGCTGTTCTACAAGGGAGCGCACGAGGCGACACTGGACCCGCTCGCCGCTCGGAGGCCCGAGGGCGGATTGTTCATGTGGAGTGAACAACCCAGGAATGCCTCACCCGCTTCTTCACTCGCCGTTCCCGTCCGCTCGGCCCGGCCCGCCGTGCGAACCTCGAGACGCGCGGCCGCGGCAAACACATCGGCTGCCGCCCTGCTGAGCTACGACGTCGCGCACGGCGTGCCGTGGGACTGGCGAGTGAGCCTGTACACGTGGACCAAGGGCATTGCGGCGGGGACGTACCTCGTGGTATTGGGGCTGGCGCTCGCCGGCGCGATTGGATGGACGGCTACACTCTGGCGATTCGTCATGCCGGTTGTCGGCGGCGTGTTTCTCGCGCTCACCGGCGCGCTGCTGATCTGGGATCTCGAGCACCCCGAGCGGTTTCACTTCATCTTCACGCGCCCACAATGGCGGAGCTGGCTGGTCCGGGGCGGTTTCATCATCGGCGGCTACGCGCTCGTCCTCGTCGTTCACCTACTTGCCGGTTTTTTCGACGCTTCGAGCGTGCAACGCTGGCTCGCACTCGTCGGCGCGCCGGTCGCCGTAGCGACGGCGTCGTACACGGCGTACCTGTTCGCCCAGGCGAAAGGTCGCGACCTGTGGCAGAATCCGCTCGGGCCGATCCACTTGCTGGTGCAGGCGATACTGGCCGGCAGCGCGATGCTCTCGCTCCTGTCGTGGCGCCGCGACGCCCTTCCGGCTCTCCTCATTGTGATCGCGGCTTCCAGCGCATTGCACGTGCTGCTCCTCGCGAGTGAACACACGCTCACGCACGGAACCGCACATGCGAAGCTCGCCGCGCGGGAGATGACACATGGCCGCTATCGCGGCTTCTTCTGGACCGGCGTCGCTCTGGCGTGCGCCGGCATTCTTGCGCCATGGCTCGGCCCGCCGGCCGCCGCCGTGGCGCTCGCCGGCCTGCTCGTCTACGAGCATGCCTATGTGCAGGCCGGGCAGGTGATGCCGTTGGCATGACTGTAGGGCAATCACACGCTCTCAACGTTGAACGTTGAACATTCAACCTCGAAGGTGAATCGACCTTGGACCTCGAACCTCGAGCTTCGAATCCCTCGGCATTGCCCGAGCAGTCCGATAGCCGGTCCTCCGCGGCGCGCGATGATGTTGAAGCGCGCGGCGAGACCTTCTACCCCGGCCCGAGCCGCGGACGCCTCGCCGCGTTTCCGCCGAAGGAGCGCTGGGATGACTGGGTCGAGCTGGACTCGAAGGCGTGGCCGCGCCGCGTCGAGAAGCGCTACGCGCTGTTGCCCACGACGTGTTTCAACTGCGAGTCCGCCTGCGGCCTGCTCGCGTACGTCGACAAGCAGACGCTCGAAGTGCGCAAGTTCGAGGGCAACCCGGAGCATCCGGGCTCGCGCGGGCGTAACTGCGCGAAAGGGCCGGCGACGCTCAACCAAGTCACAGACCCGGACCGCATCCTCTATCCGCTGAAACGCACGGGCGCTCGCGGCGATGGGAAGTGGGAACGCGTGTCTTGGGACGATGCGCTGAACGACATCGCCGGCCGCATCCGTCAGGCGATCCTGGATGGTCGCGGCAACGAGGTCATGTACCACGTGGGGCGACCCGGCGAAGATGGCTTCACTGAACGCGTGCTCGCGGGGTGGGGCATTGACGGTCACAACTCGCACACGAACATCTGCTCGAGCGGCGCACGCGCGGGCTACGCCTTCTGGATGGGCCTCGACCGGCCCAGTCCCGACCACGCCAACGCGAAGGTCATTCTCCTCATCAGCAGCCACCTCGAATCCGGGCACTACTTCAACCCGCACGCGCAGCGGGTGATCGAAGGGAAGGCGAACGGTGCCAAGCTGATCGTGTTCGACACGCGGTTGTCGAATACGGCGACACACGCGGATCACTGGCTCGCACCATATCCGGGCTCCGAGGCCGCGATCCTACTGGCGATCGCGTCATATCTGATTCGTGAACGGTTGTATGACCGCGAGTTCGTGCGGAGGTGGTGGAATTGGGAGGAGTTCCTGGATGCGGAGGCAGCGCAGAGAACGGAGAGAACTGAGAAAGGCGATGATGACAGCACTGGCGCATCCTTCGAGCGTTTCAAAGAAACCCTCGAAGCGTTGTACTCGGATTACACCTTTGAATTCGCGGCGGCGGAATCGGGGGTGGATGCGTCCGTGATCGAGGAGATCGCTAAGGTCGTGGCGGCAGCGGGGACGCGTCTGTCGACGCATACGTGGAGGAGCGCGGCGTCGGGCAACCTGGGCGGCTGGCAGGTCGCACGGTGCCTGTTCATGCTGAACGCGCTCATGGGCGCAGTTGCGACGGAGGGCGGCACGTTCCCGAACGCGTGGAACAAGTTCGTTCCGCGGCCGATCCACGTGCCGCCACACCCCCGCACGTGGAACGGCGTCACGTGGCCAGTCGAGTACCCGCTCGCGATGTTCGAGATGTCGTTCTTGCTGCCACACCTGCTCAAAGACGGGCGTGGCCGCCTCTCCGTCTATTTCTCACGCGTCTACAACCCGGTCTGGACCAACCCTGACGGGTTTTCGTGGATCGAAGCGCTCACCGATGAGCGGCTCGTGGGATTGCACGTGGCGCTCACGCCGACCTGGAGCGAGACCGCGTACTTCGCTGACTACGTGCTGCCGATGGGCCTCGGCTCCGAGCGCCACGACCTGCACTCGTACGAGCAGTATGACGGACAGTGGATCGGCTTCAGGCAGCCCGTGTTACGCACGGCGAGGTCGCGCGCGGGCGAGATCGTGACGGACACACGGCACGCCAACCCCGGCGAGGTGTGGGAGGAGAACGAGCTCTGGATCGAGCTGTCATGGCGGATCGACCCGGACGGCGCGCTCGGCATCCGTCCCTACTTCGAGTCGAAGCAGAATCCCGGCGAACCATTGTCTCTCGACGAGTGCTACGGCTGGATCTTCGAGAACTCGGTGCCTGGACTGCCGGAGCGTGCGGCCGCGGAGGGCCTCGCGCCGCTCGACTGCATGCGCCGCTACGGCGTGTTCGAGCTGCGCAGTCGAGTCGGCAAAGTATACGAGGAAGAGATAGCCGGCGCCGAGCTCGAGGACGTCGCCATGGACCGCTACGGCCGCGCGTACACCAAAGCGGCCAAGCCGACGTCGCCCAACATCGTGCCGAACCCGACGCCGGAACCGGACGCCCAGGGTCGCCGTCCTGCGGGCGTGCTCGTGGACAGCCGTATCCTGCGCGGGTTCCCAACGCCCAGCGGCAAGCTCGAGTTCTGGTCTCGCACGCTGGCCGATTGGGGCTGGCCGGAATACGCGCTGCCAATTTACATCCGAAGCCAGATCCATCCCGACCATCTCGAGCCGGGTCAGATGCCGCTCATCTCGACGTTTCGATTGCCCGTCCAGATACACACGCGCAGCGGCAACTCGAAATGGCTGGATGAGATCGCGCACACGAACCCGTTGTGGATCCATACGTCGGATGCGGCTCGCGTGGGTGTGCGCACGGGCGATCTGCTGCGCGTCGAAACCGCGACGGGTCACTTCGTCGTGAAAGCGTGGGTCACCGAAGGCATCCGGCCGGGCGTCGTCGCATGCAGCCATCACATGGGCCGGTGGAAGATCCAGGACACGGGTCAGCGTCAGGTCATGGCCACCGTTTCGCTCGGGCACGACGCGGATCAATGGGCGTTGCGGCGCGAGCGCGGCGTTCAGCCGTTCGCATCGAGTGATCCCGACACCCGCCGCATCTGGTGGACCGACGGCGGCGTCCACCAGAATCTCACGTTCCCGGTCCAGCCCGATCCCATCTCGGGCATGCACTGCTGGCATCAAGCCGTGCGTGTGCGGCGGGCCGAGCCAGGCGACCGCTACGGCGACGTCGTCGTCGACACCGCGAAGGCGCACGCGCTCTACCACGCGTGGCTCGAACGGACCCGGCCCGCGGATCGTTACTCGCCGGACGGCACCCGCCGGCCGTACTGGCTCCTGCGGCCACTCAAGCCGAGCAAGGACGCGTACAGACTGCCAACAGCGTCGAGCGTCCCGGTCCAGGTCTAGAACGCGCGCGCTGGCGTGGGGCGTATCAATGGTTCGCGAGTCGCACTGACCGACATCGTCGCCGGCGTGAGCATGGCGCTGGTGCTGATTCCACAAGCGCTCGCGTACGCGACGCTCGCAGGTCTGCCGCCGTACGTCGGGTTGTACGCGGCGGCGCTGCCGCCGATCGCGGCCGCGTTCTTCGCGTCGGGCACACGCACAAGCCGTGGCACCGCGCGGTCGAGGGAGTTCATTTCGTGAACACGGGCTCGGTCGGACGTCCGAAGGACGGCGACTAGCCGGTGGCGAGCGGGACATGGACGGCGCACTGGCTCTATTGGGTCGCGCCGATCACGGCGATGGTCGCCGCCGCTCGTGTATACGACGGCCTGCGTCCCGCCCGGGCGGCCGCAGTCGCGCCTGCGGGAATCGATGCGGACGATGCACTTCGAGTTCGCCTTTCGCTGAGAACACGTTACCATTGGTAGGGTGGCGTGTTCGAGTAGTCGAAGGTGACGGCGTCCATCGCCGCGCGGTCAATGAATCGATTAGGCCGGCCCTCCTGCTTCACGAGATCGAAGGCATCATAGAGCTGCGCCGTCGCGGTATAGGCCTGGAAGCGCAGTGTATCGTCCGCCACGCGAATGATCTGGAACAGCTGCGTGTTTTCGGCGCGCCGGTCGAGCCGCGCCTCGTAATCGTTCCACAGCGTGGGTTTGAAATCGTACTGCTTGCGGCCGCTGACGGAGACGACGTACACGGTGCCGGTCTCGCCGTCCCTGAGGTTCATGCCGTCTGCCACGTTCTCGGTCCGGCCGCGTGCGTATGTGTGGTCGTGGCCCTGGAGCACCAGGTCGACACCATACCGGTCGTAGATCGGCTTCCACGCCGCGCGCAATTCGCATTGTCGCGGTCCGATGCGGACGAGAAGATCGGATGATGGTGTGTCGCGATCGTCCATCGGTTCGGGTTCGTCGACAGCACCTGCTCGAGCCACGCAGCTTGGCCATCGCGTTCCTGGTCCGAGTTCAGGACCACGATGCGAACGCCCTGGTAGTCCACGTAGTAGTTCGTCTCGGGGTCGACCGTTTGCGCACCGTGCTCCGGCAGTGTGAACTGTGCGCGCCAGAACACGGACAGACGCTCGATATCCTGCTCTTCCTCCTCCTCGGTGTAGCCGCGATACTCGTGGTTCCCGGGCGCAGGGATGCTCGGCACCATGGCGTGGATCGGGCCGCCCGCACGGAACCACTCTCCCCATTCACGGTCGGCATGAGCGCGGTTCACGAGATCGCCGGCGTGCACGATGAAGCGCGCATCGGGCGCCGTAGCGTACGCCTGCCTCACAT
>JBOHRM010000938.1:0-2154 GCA_050732715.1 Longimicrobiales bacterium | reverse complement strand
GGCCTACACGCTCGCGCCCGAGAACCGCGATGCCCCGAGCCAGCGGTACCTCCAATATTTCGAGATGCTCGGCAACCGTGCGCTGTACAACGACAGCTGGATCGCGTGCTGCCGCCACGGCCGGCTTCCATGGGACACGGCAGGATCGGCCGATTTCAAGGACGACGAGTGGGAGCTGTACAATATCACGAAAGACTTCAGCGAGTCCGTCGACCTGGCCAAGAAGCATCCGGACAAGTTGCGCGAGCTGCAGGACCTGTTCATGGCGGAGGCCGCGAAGTACAACGTCCTGCCGCTGGATGACCGATTCGCGGAGAGGCTGGACGTTAGCCTGCGACCGAGCTGGTTCTACGGCCGCAAACATGTCACGTTCTATCCCGGCATGATGCGACTGCCGGAGGGCAGCGGCCCCAAGACCGTGAACGTGAATCACAGCATCACGGTGACCGCCGAGATTCCGGGCGACGGCGCGGAGGGCGTCCTGGTCTGCCTGGGCGGCGACACCGGCGGATGGTCTCTCTACGTCTTGGACGATTACCTCGTCTACCACTACAACTACTTCAACATCCAGCGGACAGAGGCGAAGTCGAACGATCCGATCCCGACCGGCGAGGTCGAGTTTCGCGTCGAATTCGAGTGCGAGTCGGACCAGCCCGGCGGGCCTGCCAACGTCCGGCTGTTCGTCAACGATGAGCCCCAAGGTGAGGCGCACATCGACGCGCAGACGCGCGCGCGCTTCAGCATCGAGAGCCTCGACGTCGGCGTGGACAAGTGCTCACCCGTGTCCATCGCGTATCGCGATCGGAACGGCTTCCCGTTCACCGGGAAGATCGGCCACGTAACGTTCGACTTCGATGGCGTCGGTTCCGCCATCACGCCGGAAGAACGCGCGACGCTGCACGTGAGCATGGATTGACCGGCGAGTGGCCGAGTGCGTGGCCTTCGCGCGCCACCCGCGCGTTGCATGCGGGTGTCGCCGCACGGCGTCCCGGCTCGAGACAACGCAGCACCTCTGCCAACCAGAGAGGGCTCAGCAGGAGCGCGTGCTCCAGCGGCGCGCGATGTCTTCGATGGCGCGGAATATCCGAATTCCCTCGTGCATGGTTCCGAGTGGCCCCTGGCGCGCGACGATACCGAAATACTCGTTCTCGAAGTCGATGAACGGATACGCGCCGTAGGCCCCCGGGCTCGAGTTCCTGTTGCCGTCCCCGCAATCGAACGAGCCTCGCTTGGTGGCGGTGGGGCACTCAAGCCAGTTGCCAAGGCCGTACGCCCAATCCTCGCCGAGCGCGGCCCAGGCCGGCGAATCGACGACGAACGCGGGTCCGCGCTGATTCGCAAAGAGCGCCGACCGCGTCGCAGGCGAGAGCACGTCACCGTGATACAGCGCGCGCAAGAAATCCAGATACTCGGCGCCGTTCAAGATCATGCCCCCCGCGACTCGCGGGTTCGTGGTCGATGGCAGTGCGTAACTGCCGTTCGGGAACTGGCCCGTGCGGTTTTGAAAGTCCGCCCAGAGCTGCGCCCAGCTTGTGGTCCCGGCCGCCCTGATCGCCATCAAGCCGGCGATCTGCATGTGGCTGTTCGAGTACGCGAAGCGCGCGCCGGGCGTCGGCGGATCCGGAAGGTTCGCTTCGTAGATCGACCGCACACAGCTGCCAAACCCAGCGGCTCCGACGTGCACGCACGGCGCTTCGTCTGAAAAACCGGACGTGAAGCTCAGAAGGTGTCGGACCGTGACGCCTGGCTCGTCCCAGAACGGCAACACTTCGGCGGCCTCCGTATCCAGGGCGAGCAGACCTCGGTCCACCAGATCGAGGATGACCACCGCCGTCACCCACTTCGAGGTCGACGCCGACTCATAGCTGCGATTCGGGGTGAAGCTTCCGCTACTGTGCGTGAACCTTCGCCCGTCTGCCGCCTCGAGCAGCACCGTAAAGTCCGGCACGGAAGTGACGTCCGGATCATTCGCAACGGCGGACAGCGTCGCCCTCATCTCCTTCCGCAGCGCAGCGAGCTGCACCAATGGGCAGCTCGCCGTCAGTTGGCTCTCCGCCCGTTCGATGCTGTTGGCGCTGTCCGCCTCTACGGACACACCGACCGGCGTTCCCGAGCACGCAGCGACCGTAAGCGCGGCCGAGAACGGTACAAGGA
>JBOHRM010000937.1:0-3453 GCA_050732715.1 Longimicrobiales bacterium | reverse complement strand
GCAGGGCTATTTCGAGCGCCGAGCAACCGGGGCCCCCGCGCAACGCACGTTGCGTGGGGTGGGAGCGCCGCCGCACGGGATGCAGCGCCGCTCGAATGTAACGTGACTTTGGAATCGGACCACTAGTCCGGGATTTCGACTTCAGGCACATCGTGCGGCAGCTGATCCGCGCACATCTCGAGGATCTCGATCGCATTGAGCGACCACTGTGCCACTTCGTTCGTGCTCAGCCTCGCCTCGTCGACCGGGTTCAGCACGTGCGGGCCCTCGATCCGGTTCACGGGCAGGGGACCGAGTCCGGCCCGGCCGACGATTCGCTTCAGCGCCTCCCGAGCGAACGCGGGGTTGCCCGTCATCTTGTAGGCATAGGCCGCCAGCCGATCGGGCCGCGTGTAGGACGCGTCCTGTCCTTCGGACTGACTCTCCATGTCTCTTTCGAGCACCTCCCGCGGGGCGTCGTACAACCGCGTGTATTGAAGCCAGAGCCGGTGCCAGTCTTCATGGTCGGTGATCCGGCTGAGCTCGATGCCGACCTCTCCGCCGCCCATGATCGTCGCGAGGTTGTACGTGCCCGGCTCATCCGATAGTTGAAACAGCCGGCCGGTCTCCGGGTCCATCCCCACCACGAGGTTGCGGCCGGTCCTCAAGCCGTAGGGGAATCCTGCGATCGACTCGATGCCGTTGAAGATCAGGTCCCGCCATTGTACATCGCCGGTCCGCTCCCATTCCGTCATCCAGTTGCCGACCAGCGCGAGCCAGTCGGGACCGATGCGGAGGCGCGCCGGGTAGCGCCGTTCCTCTCCGGACGCGGGCTGGGCCAGTCGCATCGGGTCGAGGCTGGATATCGCCGCGACGGCGTTGACCGTGGTCTCGCGCATCAGGTCGCCCGTGCGTTCATCGGTCGTCAGGTAGTAGTAGAACCGCTTGAGCGCGGACTGACTGATCCGTAGCTCTTTGGCGCCGTCTCCCCAATGGCGGACGTTGTGCCGCGACCCGAAGCCCGCGAACCGGCCGGTGTGGTAGACATCGACTTCCTGCGTGTGACGCGTCATCGCTTCGGCCATGCGGAAGATGTCGGCCCTGCCGGTTCGCAAGAAGCTGTACCAGAGCCACATATCGGGCATCAGCTCCGTGTTCGCCCACGCCATCCCGCCGAGGTCATAGCGCCATACGTGGCGGTCATAGTCATACGAGTGCATCACATCGCCATAATCCCAGAGCCCGTACCACCGGCGCTGTTCTATGGCGTTCTGATAGTATTCGATGTAGCTGTCGAGCCGATCTTCGACCGCCATCTTGAACGGAGTGGAGCGGTCCGGCAGGCTCCAGTAGCCGAAGACGCCGGTCGAATGCAGATAGTCGGGCGTGGCGGACAGGCGGGGTGCGCCGCTCGCCGCTTCGGTCATCCGTACGATCTCTTCCCCGCTCGGGACGCCGCGTGTGGCGAACAACGTCAGCTCACTGGTCCGCGCCACGCCGTGCGCGTCACTGAACCCCTGTTGCACATCCTCGTACGCCGCTTCCAGGCCGTGCGGCTGCGTGTCGTAGTGACGCATGTCCATCTCGGGCGCATCGGGCGTCCAGAGCCAGACGAAGAGATCCGCTTCGCCGCTGGCCGCGTTGTGCACCTCGAGCGCGGACGGGTGCGACTGCCAGAAATCTTTCAGGCTGACGCCCAGCCCGCCGCTCACATCGCCGGCGAACACCAGCCCGGAGGCTCGCCCGCCCGCGCCTGCCGATATCCACGCGCTCTCCGGTCCGGTCCGCTTCTGAATCGAGAAGCCGTCGGCGTTGGACTGGATCAGTCGGAAATCGCTCCAGACCGCCCAGTCATCCAGCAGATTGCGTCCGCGTTCATCGTACGCCTCCCGGTCGGGCACACGGTCGCCGCCGAGCTGTTGCGGGTAGACGTCATCACCCGTTTCGGGGTCCGCCGCGAAGCGGCCGCCACGGCCGACCATCGGCTGGATCGGCTCTGACCAGACACCGTCTCCTTCACCCGTGAAGCGGATATGCCGGTTTTGGATCTCCTCGTCCATCGGCACGGAGATGCGCAGCCCGAGTCCGCGGATCACATCCTGCTCCACATCGCCGTCATAGATGAACGAATGGACCATTCGTACGGACTCCTGGCCGGCATACAGGTATAGACGCACGACAAAGGGGAGCCACTCGCGAGCGCTCGACTCGCCTTTGTGGACGCCTTCGACTTTCAACACCGCTCGGACCGGCCCCGGCGATTCGAGCGTCACGCTTTCGATCCTGCTGATGTACTCTTCCCGCGGGCGCGGCGCCGCCCGATGATCGGCCTCGTGCCCCTGCTGCACGATCGCGACGAGCGTGGCGTTCCTGGCGACTTCGCGGCCGCCGATCGTGATCGATCGGAAGAGATCGCCGCCCCATTTCGTGATCCGGAGCTGCAACCGTCCAGTGTCGACTTCGTACGTCGTCTCACTCTCGCGTATGCGGATACTGTCGGCTGTTGTGGGCTCGCCGCCCGGAGTCAGGTAGAGCTCCGCCGTGACTTCCGGCCCACCGATCGTGGCGAATCCGGTCCACTTGACCGATCCGTCCGGCCAGAACGCCATCGGCCAGCTCTGCAGCGGAAGCGCATCCCCGTCCGCGGTCGCGAGCCGGTAGGTCGCATCAACTCGAACCTCGCCGCGCGGCCACGGCACACCCCAGCTGACACCGGTCTCGAGCGCCGGCGGCTGACCGTCCAGCCAGCGGAGCGGAACGCCGTCTTCCTGTGCGTGCGCCCGGGCTGCGCACAACGAGCCGGCCACGGCAATTGCAAGAGGTAGCGAGTCGAATCGTGGCATCGTCGTCAGCCTCTCGAGAAGGGGTCGAGGTCGTTCGGCCGACCATGGTTCGCGCGTGGAGCGTCCGCCACGGTTCGGCGGCCCTTCGTCTGCCGGACCGTCATTCGAGTTCTCCCTGCCGCTGCCACGGCACCAACGATCTCGAACCGGGTGGTGGCGGGGCAACTCGCAAACTCGCAACTCGCAACCCGGCTTTATTCGAGCGCATACACACGAAAATCACGATAGCGCGCCTGCATCCACTGCATCTGGCGCAGGCCGATCCTCCCTTCACCCAGTATCGGTCCGTACCGCCTGCCGTCCCCCGCGTAGTCGATCACGATGCGATCGTCCACGGTGAGGAGGATGTGCTCGCCTTCCTTCATGAGCCGGATCGTATGGGCTTCATTCAGGCCGGGCGGGATCCCGGGCGGGCCGTTCGAGACCAAGAACTCGCCTGGATTTCGGCGCAGGTTCGCCGTGATGCGGCCGGGATTGAACGGCGTATTCGCATAATAGGAGATGTGATAGCTGGCGATGTCTCCGCGCGTGTACTCGCTGAAGACTCCGTTCCTGGGTTGCAGGGAATCGTCGAACAGATCCCCGCCCTCGGCGCCGCGGGCCGCGAAGAAGACGATGCAGAGGCCATAGT
>JBOHRM010000936.1:0-2447 GCA_050732715.1 Longimicrobiales bacterium | reverse complement strand
CGGCGTGCCTCCAGCCAGAGCGATCATGATCCGCGGGCTCTCGCCGCGTTGTAGCGCTTCCAGCACGCCCGGTCCGATCTTCTGGCCGGGCAACTGGAGGGCCTGTTGGATGCTGGCCTGGGGATCGGGGGCGAGTGGCTCCGGCGGCTGCTCACACGCCGCGAGCGCAACGACGGTACACAGTGCGGCCACGCGAATGCGCTGCTGCATGCGTCACCTCCAGCTCTGGATGGTTTCGTGGTGCTATGCGTCCGCGGTGATCAGCGCTGCCGGCGCGGACGGTAGCGCTCCCTTGTAAATGCGTGGTCGCGTGCCCGATGAGGACATGGGAAAATTACGGAAGTAGACCTGTGGCCCCCGTTGGACCGCGCGGGACCAACGGATTTCGTGGGGTCAGCGCGTCAGCGGGTCCCGGTCCCTTCGGGGTCGACGTCGACTCGCTCGACGTGCGGATTCGCCAGCAGTTGCTCTAGGCCCCGCTCGGAGAGGACGACGCCTGCCATCGCCGGGATCGAGGCGAACAGGGTGCGGCTGCGGTAGTCGGTGGTGTCCAGCGACGCCAGCACGTCCGCCTGGGTGCGTGCGATCTCGGCGCGGATCCGATCCATATCCACGCCCTGATCGCCGTATCCCGCCGGTTCCGTCAGCGCCACGACCACGGGGACCTCGCCCTCGGCTCGGAGCACCCTGAGCACATCGGCGTGTGCCGGCATACCCTCAACGTCGACGGCAGGGCGGCAGCCGAGAAGCAGCAACGGAAGCGTCGCTAGGAGGGCGATAGCCCGGCGGATCTCGCGTGTCCAACTCAGCAAGGCGTCGCGTTCGCAGAGGCATGTGATTGGCAACGCTCGCACAATGCCGTGCCCGTTCGGGCATTGTCAAGCATCGCCGTTGCGATTCCCGTGCCTGCCCGCGCGCGCCGCGGTCGCCACCGGGGGGTGGCACGTTCGCTTCGCGCATGGCAGTGTAGGTGCCGACGGAGGAGCGTTCTGGCGCTCGAGTTGGGCGGCCGCGCCGCGCGGCCGATCACTGAGGCGCGGCGCGAGCGTGTGCCCAACCCACAGCGCGATCCGGAATGCCGTGGCTCGCGCGAGGTGGACACAGGGAGAGCGAGTCATGAAGATGCCCACGCCGATCGCGGGGATCCACCATGTGACGGCGATCGCCCGCGATCCGCAGCGCAACGTCGACTTCTACGTCCGGGTCCTGGGGCTCCGGCTGGTGAAGAAGACGGTCAACTTCGATGACCCCGGCACGTACCACCTCTACTACGGGGATGAGGTCGGTCGTCCCGGCACGATCCTGACGTTCTTCCCGTGGCCGTTCGCCGCGCAGGGGAGCCGCGGCGTCGGCCAGGTCACGGTGACCGCGTTCAGCGTTCCGGAGGGATCTCTGGGTTTCTGGAAGGCGCGTCTCGAGGCGAGCGGCGTCGCGGTCGAGGAGACCGGCAGGAGGCTCGAAGAAGAGGTCCTCACGCTGCTCGATCCCGACGGGCTGAAGCTCGAGCTCGTTGCGCATCCCGGTGCGGACGCCCGGCCGCCTTGGCGTGGTGGCGGCGTTCCCGCGGAGCACGCGATCCGCGGCGTGTACGCGGTGACGCTCTCCGAGCAGGGTTACGAGTCGACGGCCGCCCTCTTGACTGGAGTCATGGGCTTCGAGCTCACCGCCGAGGACGGCAACCGATTCCGTTTCGACGCTGCCGAGGGAGGCGCCGGCGCGCGGGTCGACATTCTCTGCGTCCCCGACGCACCACCCGGCCGCATCGCCGCCGGCTCCGTTCACCACGTGGCGTTTCGGGTCCCCGACGAGAGTTCGCAGATCGAATGGCGCGACCGCTTGAGGGCATCGCGGCTCGATGTCACGCCCGTCCTCGATCGCCAATACTTCAAGTCGATTTACTTCCGCGAGCCCGGCGGCGTGCTGTTCGAGATCGCGACCGATCCGCCAGGGTTCACCCGTGACGAGCCGGTCTCCAGCCTCGGCACCAGGCTCGAGCTCCCGCCGTGGCTCGAACCACACCGCGAAAAGATCGAGGCGATCCTGCCGCCGATCGAGGTTCGCGGGGCGACATCGTGAACGGCGATCCGCACGCCGGTCAGCCCGTGGCGACGGCTGGGCGACCGCTGCGATCGGCGGCGGCCGTGATGATCCTGTTGCACGGCCGGGGTGGATCGGCCGACGACATCCTGAGCCTCGCGCGGGAGCTCGATCACCCCGGCTTCGCGTACCTCGCGCCCCAGGCGGCCGGGTTCACCTGGTATCCGCAGCGGTTCACGGCCGCACTCACGGCGAACGAGCCTCACCTCACTTCGGCCCTGAAGGTGGTGCACGGCCTTCTCGGCACGGCCGAGTCGGCCGGGATCCGTACGGACAACATCGTGCTCGTCGGCTTCTCTCAAGGCGCCTGTCTGACGCTCGAGTTCGCCGCGCGGAACGCGAGCCGGTAC
>JBOHRM010000935.1:0-4023 GCA_050732715.1 Longimicrobiales bacterium | reverse complement strand
GGCGTGATCTCCCAGGCGCCATGGTCGGTCCGGTGCGCAAGGCCCCGTGCCTCCAGCCGGGCGAGGCTCAGGCGGACGCCGCCCGCGCCGAAACTCATCGCCTCGAGCACGGCCAGCGGATGGCCATGGGCATGGTCTTCGTGCTGGACGTGCAACGCGTAGAGGTCCGCCAGGACGGCCTCCAACCGGAATCGTCGCCGGCCGCGCCGGAACCGAATCCACGCCCATACGATCCCGCGGTTCGGTGCCATGGTCAGTGAGACGCCCACGATGGCGGACAGGAACAGCACGATCGTCGGCCCCGTCGGCAGGTGCTGGACGACGCTGCTGGCCACCGCGCCGGCTACGCCCGCGGCGGCACCGAACGCGGCGCCGAGCATCACCATGACGCCGAAGCGATCCGTCCATTGCCTCGCCGCCGCCGCCGGCGCCACGACCATGGCGCTCATCAGCACGACGCCGACCGTCTGGAGGCCGATCACGATCGCGACCACCAGCATCGACGTCAGCAGCACGTCGAGCCGGCGCATCGGCATGCCCAGGGTGGCGCCGAAGTCCGGGTCGAACGCCAGCAGCTTGAACTCCTTCCAGAAGAGGAGCGCGACGGCGGTCGCGATCGAGCCCAGCAGCGCGATCAGCTCCACGTCTCGCTCCAGCATCGTCGCTGCCTGGCCGAAGAGGAATCGGTCCAGGCCCGCCTGCGCCGCCGTCGGCATCCGCTGGATGTACGTCAGCACAACCAAGCCCACGCCGAAGAACACGGAGAGCACGATCCCGAGTGCACTGTCGTACTTGACCCGTGTCGCGGCGACGATCGCCAGGACCGCCAGCGCGCCCGCCCACCCCGCCAGCGCCGCTCCCAACACCAAGACGAGTGGAGACCGGCTTCCGGTCAGCAAGAAGGCCAGCCCGATCCCCGGGAGCGCGGCATGCGAGATCGCATCCCCGAGCAGACTCTGCTTGCGCAACACCAGGAACGCGCCCAGCGCGCCGCCCGTGGCGCCCAACGCCGCGGCACCCAGTACCACTACGCGCAGCGTGTAGTCCAGAAGCGCCTCGCCGAGCTGCACTCCGTTTCCTCAGCCGTTGCGCGCGGTAAACGGCACGCGGCCGCCGTACGTGAGCCGCAGGTTCTCCTCGGTGAACACTTCGCTGATCGGTCCAGCGGCGATCCGGCGCACGTTCAGCAGCAGGACCCGATCGAAGTACTCGGGCACCGTCGGGATGTCGTGATGCACCGCCACCACGGTCCGGCCCGCGGCCCGCAGCTCGCGCAGGAGGTCCACGATCGCCCGCTCCGTGCGCGCGTCCACGCCCTCGAACGGCTCGTCCATGAGGTACAGCCGCGCTTCCTGTACCAGCGCTCGCGCCAGGAAGACGCGCTGCTGTTGCCCGCCCGAGAGCTGTCTGATCTGCCGATCCGCGAGCTCCCGCATCCCAACCTGCTCGAGCGCCGCCAAAGCCCGTTCGCGATCCCGAACGCCGGGCCGGCGGAACCAGCCCAGCGCGCCGTAGCGGCCCATCATCACGACATCCAGCACCGTCGTCGGAAAATCCCAGTCCACGCTCCCGCGCTGCGGCACGTACGCCACCATCCGTCGTTGCTCCGGATACGGGCGCCCATGGATCAGAACGCGGCCCGCCGCTGGGCGTACCAACCTCAGCACGGCTTTGATCAGCGTCGTCTTCCCGGCGCCGTTCGGCCCCACGATCGCCATCAGTGTGCCCGGCGGGACGGCAAGGTCGACGTCCCACAAAACCGGACGATCGCGATACGCCACCGTGAGATCGTTCACCTCGAGCGCCGGTCCGGACCGATCAGTCCACGCCTCAGCCACCCTTCAAAGCCTCCACGATCGTGTCGATGTTGTGACGGACCATCCCGACGTACGTCCCCTCCGGCGTACCCGGGTCGCCCAGGGCATCCGAATAAAGCGAGCCACCGATCCGCACAGCGCCGCCTCTCGCACGCACTGCCGCGCGTACTGCTTCCACCGTCCGGATCGGTACCGACGACTCCACGAATATCGCCGGAATCCGCCGCGCCACGATCAGCTCAGCCAGCCGGCGCACATCCGCCGTCCCCGCCTCCGACGCGGTGCTGATCCCCTGCAGACCGACCACCTCGAAGCCGTACGCCCGGCCGAAATAGCCGAACGCATCGTGCGCCGTCACCAGCACACGCCGCTCCGGCGGGATCTCCGCCGCGCGCCGCCGGACATAACCATCCAGCGCCTCCAGCTCCCTCGCATATCGCGCCGCGTTCGCTCGGTACACGCCCGCGTGCGCCGGGTCCACCTCGATCAGTGCATCGCGCACCGCCTCCGCCGCCTCCATCCAAAGACGGACGTCGAACCAGACGTGCGGGTCATACGCACCCTCGAACTCCGGCGGCGACAGCAGCCGCGACGCCGGTATCCCCCGCGTCACCGCCGCCGTCCGGATGCGACCCCCGATCCGCTCCAGCACGTCCGCCATCTTCGCCTCGAGGTGCAACCCGTTGTAGACCACCAAATCCGCCTCCGCGATGCGACGCACATCGCTCTCCCGCGCCCGGTAGAGGTGCGGATCCACACCCGGGCCCATCAGCGCCGTCACCGCGACCCGCTCACGCCCGACCTCCCGGACCAGGTCCGTGACCATCCCCGTGGTCGCCACGACGCGGAGCGCGCCTCCCTCGACGTCCTCGCCTCGCGCCCCACACGCCGCGGCCGTCACGGCCGCCACACAGACCATTGCGGCCCGGCCGAACAGATTTTGGCTCATCTCAATCATGATTTCGCGTAAGCTAAAATATCCGCAGAGCGCGGCAAGCCGTTCGGCCGCAGCGACTCGGCCGAGATTCGTTTGCGGCGCACGCCGGCGGGTGTATCATGCGTCGATGAGCACGCGGTCGATCCTCGCGACGCTGGGTTTGGTGCTCGTGGCGGTGGCCCCGTATCCGGGCGACCTTGCCGACGAACCGGCCGATGCCAGTGCGGAAGTCGCGGTCAAACGCGGGAGCGCGCAGCTCACGGTCCGCGA
This sequence comes from Longimicrobiales bacterium, assembly GCA_050732715.1. Classification (GTDB taxonomy): domain Bacteria; phylum Gemmatimonadota; class Gemmatimonadetes; order Longimicrobiales; family RSA9; genus JBOHRM01. Next base: position 999 of record JBOHRM010000935.1, on the reverse strand, counting down.
TGCCTGGGACCTGACCCCATCCTCACCGTTCGCGGCTTGTCCGGCATTGGCGATCGCCCCCTTGGATGCGCCTGAAGTAGCCATCACGACGGCCGTCCCGTGGGCTGCAATGTTGCGCCCGCCGTTCCTGCCGCAGGCTTCGCGCCCGCCACCCAGCTGATCACGGACCCCGAGGATGGATCGTCGGCCTGTGCGTAGGCCGGCGCGGTGCTGCACTTATCGTCGCTCCGTCGGCGCGGATGCTTCATGGTCACTCGCCCGAGGAGATCGAGTATCTCATCGCCGAGAGCCGCAAGGGCGGCCATCTCCGGCCTGCCGAGCACCGGCGCCTGCGGCATGCGCTCAGGCTCACGGGCCGTGATGTCGGCGAGGTGATGGTACCGCGTACGCGCATCCACGGCGTTCGCGCCGGCCGACGCCGACGATGATGCCATCGCCGAGATCTTCCAGCGTGCGCCGCACGCGCGCTTCCCCGTCTATCAGGACAGCCTCGACCACATCATCGGCGTGGTGCACGTGAAGGACCTGCTGCGCAGCTAGGCGCGCGGCGAGCCACTTCGCAATGTCCTGCGCCGCGAGGTCGCCTTCGTCCCGCTGACCGCTTCCGTCGAAGACATCCTCACGGCAATGCGACGCACGCGCTCGCAACTCGTCGTCATCATGGACGAGCACGGTGGCACAGCGGGCATCGTCACACTCGAGGACCTGTTCGAGGAGGTGGTGGGCGATGTCACGGATGATGCGAGCGAGCCGCCGGAGCTCTTCACGGACGACGCCGGGTCGGCTGCATGTGCGGGGCACGGCCCGCATCGAGGACGTGGGCGCCGCGCTCGGCGTCGTTCTCGAGTTCGAGGACGCCGATACGGTCAGTGGCCTGGTCCTCGCGCTGCTCAAGCGTCCGCCGCGCGTCGGCGACCGCGTCGTCTGGGAAGAAGCCGTATTCGAGGTCACGGCCGTCCACGGCCACGGCGTCGAGAAGTGCGTCGTCGAGCCGACCGC
>JBOHRM010000934.1:0-2842 GCA_050732715.1 Longimicrobiales bacterium | reverse complement strand
GTGTAGAGGGCCTCGTAGAGGGCGCGCATGTCGCGTCCATCGAACTGGACGATCACGACGCCGGCGCTCAGCTCGGCGGGTGTGGGCGTGACGAGCCGTGCGCCGGGCAAGCGCGCCAGCTCGCGTTTCAGCACCTCGGCCAGCTCGAGGATTCGCGTCTCGATGGCGGCCGGGCCGATGAGCTCGTGGAAGTCGAGCGAGGCTTCTATGCCGGCGATCGTCGCGTCGTTGCGCTGGCCCAACGTTTCGAGCTTGCGTGCGCCCGTGGCGGTCGTCTCGGGGCCGCTGCCCCAGCCGACGCCGACCACGCATGGCCCGACGTGGGGGATGCGGTCGGCGCGCACGAACAGCACGCCCGCCTCCTTCGGTCCCATGAACCACTTGTGTGCGCTCGCGGCGTACGAATCGCAGCCGAGCGCGTGCAGATCACGCACGAGCGCGCCGAACGTCTGCGCGCCGTCGACGTGCACGTGGATGCCGCGCTCGCGGCCGAGCGCGCACAGCTCCCTTGTCGGCAGCCGCAACCCGCTCGTGTTCGAGACGTCGGAGAACGCGAGGACCCGAGTGCGCGGCGTCAGTGCGCGGCGGAACGGTTCGAGGACCTGACCGGGTGACGCAGCAGGCGCTTCCACGGCCACTCGCCTCACGGTGAACCCGTAGCGCGCCGCGCGCACATCCCACGCGACCGCGTTCGTGGGATGGTTCTCGTCGAACACCACGACCTCGTCACCCGAACCGAGCGCGAGTCCGCCGACGATGATATTGTTGCCCTCGGAGGTGTTGCGTACGATCGCGATCTCGTCCGGTGCGGCGCCCAGGTACGCGGCGAGCCGCACCCGCACGGCCTCCGTGGTGTTGGAGAACTTGGCGCGATTCTGGAACGACACATCACCCTCGAGATCGCGCATCGCGCTCGCCACCGCATCGATCACCGGCCGCGGCGCCGGACACAGATTCGCGGCGTTCAGCGGCACAATGTCATCGCACAGCGCGAACTGCGCTTTGACCTGGCGCCAGTACGCCTCGTCGGGCGCCTGTCCGGCCGGCGCGCGCATTGGCGGCGCGGCGGCCGCGGATAGCGCGGCGGCGGCCGCGGAGGAGGAGGGGAACAGCCCGGCGATCGGCGTCGCCGCAACGCCCAGCGTGCCGCCCGCGAGCCGGCCGAGAAAACCCCTGCGTGTCGTGGTCATGGCTGCCTCTCGAGAAGTGCGACTGGGGACCCGCCCCAAATAGCTTCCCATTTTCGCATCCCATCTTCGGGCCATCTTGGACCGCTCCTCAGTCGCAAAATCCTTCAACGTAGCGACGGCTACGCCTCCGGTTCTGCTCCCTCGGATCGGTCAATCTGAACCATAGATGGGCGCGAATTCCGCGAAGTTGTTTTGCGCGGGCCCCTGGAACCAGACGACTGTGGCGCGCGCCGCGTGACCGTCACGCCGCGAGGCGTACAATGTTTTTCGTGCTCGAGCGACCGCCCCGGCCCGCCCCGGCCTGCGGCGGCCGGGGCCGGGCCGCTCACCGGCCACGTTTGTCGCAGGCTCAAGGACTGAGCTGCATCGCCTCCGGGTCCCACTGGTAGATCTGGTTCTCGAAGATGCTCGCGTTGCAGAGGAGCGACGGCGCGGCGGCGCGGAACCCGTAGACCGCGTCCTCATAGACCGGCGTGCCGTTCCGGATCGAGTCGTAGAAGTACGTGAAGTGGTCGAGCCGATCGTCGTACCCGGGCGGGACCTCGAACTCGCTCGTCTCGGAGGTCTCGGCCGGCTCCGGCAGCGGGTGACGTTCGCGGTACGCTGTGACAAACGCCTGCCGCTGTGCTTCGGCGAACGTCCGCACGGAGTTGTAGCCCTCGACGATCTCCTCTTCCGACTCGCGCCGTCGCGGCGTCCGCGACAGCGTCAGGCTGCCGCCCCGGACCGTCAACACACCCTCGTCGCCGATGAAGCGGAAGGCCTGGCCGCCGCCGCTGCCGTCGGCGAAGTTGCTCTGGAGCGACAGCGTGAACGGCGGGTGGTTCTCGGTCTCCGGGTACCCGAACAGGGCGAGCGTCACGTCCGGCATGTCGCGGCCATCCTTCCAGAAGCGCAGCCCGCCCGTGGCGACTACGGATGTGGGCCCGTGCGACCCGAGCGTGTGGTGGATGGCGGTGAAGAGGTGCACGAAGAGATCGCCCGCCACGCCGGTGCCGTAGTCTCGGTAGCCCCGCCACTGGAAGAAGCGCTTCGCGTCGAACGGTATACTCGGTGCGTCACCGAGGAACGTTTCCCAGTCGATCGTTTCCATGGACGCGTCGGGCGCGATCGAGTACTGCCACGCGCCGATCGCCGAGTTCCGGTTGTACGATGCCTCGACCATGTTGACCTGGCCGATCGCGCCGTCCCGATAGAGCTCGCGGGCTTTTTCGTAGAGGACCGAGCTCGCGAACTGACTGCCGACCTGTAGCACTTTGCCCGTCCGTCTCTGCGCCTCGATCATCGCATGACCTTCCTCGAGGTCGTGCACCATCGGTTTCTCGCAGTAGACCGCCTTGCCCGCCTCCATCGCCTCGATCGCGATACGCGCGTGCCAGTGGTCCGGCGTGCAGACGAGAACGGCGTCGACGTCGGGTCGTGCGAGGATCTCGCGGTAGTCGCGCGTGGTTACGACGTCCTCGCCGTAGTACTCCTTCGTCCGCACGAGCCGGCCGTCGTAGCAGTCGGCGACGGCAACGAGCCGGGCGCCGGGCACGCGCAGCGCGGTGTCGGTGTCCTCGAACCCGATGATGCCCATGCCGATCGTGGCGATGCCCAGCGTGTCCGAGGGCGGCACCTGCCTGCGCGGCGTGGCGCGCAGGACCTCCGCC
>JBOHRM010000933.1:0-1755 GCA_050732715.1 Longimicrobiales bacterium | reverse complement strand
ATGACCTCCAGCAGTAGCCATGCCAGGTGAGTTGTAGCGGGCGAGCAACGGTCCGGCCGAGCTCGACCTTGGTTCGAGCCGTCCGACTCACATGGCACCAAGATTGCCAAAACTTCCGCGCCGATGGAATCACTTCGATCGAACGAGGCGAGTCTCATAACCATTCTTCACATCGTCGCACCGGCTGAAGTGGGTGGTGTCGAGCGGGTCGTGAAGGCTCTGGTCAGCGGGCACAGCGACGCGGGTCATGACGTCCACGTCGCCGCCGTGGTGTCATCGGTCGATCCCGACCATGCGTTCCTCGCCTCGCTACGCGGCACAGGTGCAACCGCTCATGTCCTGGCGGTTTCCGACCGGGCGTACCGCCACGAGCGGGCGCTGGTCCGGGATCTCTGCCACCGCATTCATCCTGATGTGGTACATACGCACGGGTACCGGTCCGACGTGGTGGACGCGAGTGTTGCGCGGCGGCTCGGCATCCCGACGGTCACGACCGCGCACGGGTTCGTCGGCAACACGTGGCGAGGCAGACTGTATGAGCGCGTGCAGCGGGCAGCGTTTCGGCGGTTCGACCACGTGGTGGCGGTGTCGCAGGCGCTCGGCGCGTGCATCACACGCGACGGGGTCCCGACGGAGCGCCTCACGATTCTGAGGAATGCATGGTCGGGCGATCAGCCGTCCTTGGATCGGTCCGCGGCGCGGCGAGAGCTGGGCGTGTCGCGGGATGGCTTCCGCATCGCGTGGGTCGGGCGGCTGACGCGTGAGAAAGGGGCGGATCTCATGATTGACGCATTCGCCCGCCTTCAGGCTACGGGTTTGGATTCGCCGGCTCCAAGTTCGCCGAACGGCGAGGCATTCGCCTTGTCGATCATTGGAGAAGGGCAGGAACGGGCTGCCCTCGAACGGCGGGCTGCCGCGCTTGGCGTGGCGGATCGCATCACCTGGCATGGCCTTCTACATGACGCGGCGCGCGTGCTCCCGGCATTCGACGTCCACGTACTCAGTTCCCGGACGGAGGGCACGCCGATCGTGCTGTTCGAGGCGATGGCGGCTGGGGTGCCGATCGTCGCCACCCGTGTCGGCGGTGTGCCCGACGTGCTCTCGCCGGCCGAGGGCTGGCTGGTCCCCGCGGACGATCCGGATGCGATCGCCGCCGCTGTCGTCGCAATTCGCGACAACCCGTCCGAGATCCGCGCCCGTGTCCGCGCCGCCCGAGACCGCCTCGAGGACCAATTTTCCGTTGAACCGTGGCTTGCGCGCTACGAGGTGTTGTACCGTAGCGTCATGCGCACTGCCACCACACCTGTTGCAGCCCTGTGACGGCATTTCTCTGGACGATTATCGCGGTCGCGGCGGGCCTCGTGCTCTATGCGTACGCCGGGTATCCGGCGCTCCTGGCCCTCATCGGCCGGTGGCGGCACAGGGGTACGTTGATTCGGACCGACGTTGAGGTGCCGGACATCAGTATCGTGGTGCCGGCGTACAATGAGGCGCATCAAATACGGGTGTTGCTCGAGAGTTTGCTCGCGGTCGACTATCCGGCGGAAAGGCGGCAGATTCTCGTGATCTCGGATGCGTCGACGGACGGCACCGACGAGATCGTGCGGGATTATGCGGACCGGGGCGTCGAGCTGCTTCGGATGCCCGAGCGGGTCGGCAAGACCGCGGCGGAGAACGCGTCGTGCGCCTACCTGCGCGGCGAGATCGTCATCAATACGGACGCGTCGACGCGTATCCACCCGCACGCCGTGCGAG
>JBOHRM010000932.1:0-3051 GCA_050732715.1 Longimicrobiales bacterium | reverse complement strand
GCGTCCACCTGAACCCGTACAGCGCCGAGTTCACGCGCGGCGCGTCGTTTGTGATCAGCGCCGTGACGCAGCGCGGAACGAACGAGCTCCACGGCTCGGCGTTCGCCTACGGCCAGAACAACGACCTGAACGCGCTCGATAGGTTCGAGCGCAGCGCCAAGGACGCGAACCCGGACGGCTTCTCGCGTCCCGACTACAGCCGCGCCCAGTTCGGCTTCAACCTCCGCGGGCCAATCGTGCGTGACGAGCTGTTCTTCTCGTTGAGCTACGAGGGACAGTACACGAACAACAACATCGCCGTCGTCCCCGGGCAGCCGTCGTTCGACCCGGGCATCTGGAACGACTTCGCCGGCAGCTTCGCCGCGCCGACGAAGAACCACACCGGCGTGCTCCGGCTCACGCACCCGGTGAACGACCAGCACACGCTGGACGCCGTCTACGCCGCGCGGTTCTATGACAGCGAGACGTTCTTCGGCGGCGCGGTCGCGCGCAACGGCGGCATCAACGCGCGCTACTGGGTGCACAGCGTGCAGCTCCGGGACGCGTACACGCCCAGCCCGTCGTTCGCGAACGAGCTGTCGCTGAACGTGCTGCACTGGAGCCACAGCGAGGCGCCGCTCGAGCCTGGCGTCACCCGGCAATACCCCGGCATCCGATTCGGGACGCCCGGTTTCCCGCTGGTCTTGAAGGAGACGCACGTTCGGCTGGTGAACCGGGCCACGCTTCTGGTGGACGACGGCCGCCACACGTTGAACGGAGGCGTCGAGGTGGCTCGCGTTCGGACGAACAGCTGGCTTCCCAGCAACGCGGACGGTTTCTTCCAGTTCGACACGGACACCAGCTCGCTGCCCTCGCTGGCCCGCGTCGGCGTCGGCTTCTTCGACCCCACGTCCACGGACGATGCCCGCGCCATCACGAACGGCTGGAGCATCGGCGCCTACATCCAGGACCAGTGGCAGGCCACGCGAGACCTCCAGCTGACGCTCGGGCTCCGCTACGACGCCGAGATCAACACGCTGAACAACGGCTTCTCCGTCCCATGGGCCGAGGACCCGGACCTACAGGCCCTCGAGGAGCTCGAGGGGTTCTTGAATACGGGCGAGCGCAAGAACGACCTGAACAATCTCGCCCCGCGCTTCGCGTTCTCGTGGGACGTGCTCGGCAGCGGCCGCACGTTCGTGCGGGGCGGCGCCGGCATCATGTATGACCGCATCACCACGTTCATGGCGTTCTTCGAGAAGCAGTCCGCAGGGTGGCGCACGTACGAGTTCACGAACCCGGGCACGACGGACCCCGAGGAGCTGCGCCAGCGCGTGATCTCGGGCGAGGGCGCCACGACACCGAACTTCAACCTGCTCAAGACGGACATGAAGACCCCCGAGAACCGTCAGTTCTCGATCGGCATCGGGCATCGGATCGGCGCCCGCGTCGGCGTCAACCTGGACTATATCCACCAGGACGCGCGCAACCTCTACGTGCAGATCCAGCCGAACTGGCTCAACACGCAGACGGGCGAACGGGCGCTCACCGACGAGTACGGCACCATCACACTGTACGACGATGCCGGCCGCGCCCAGGTCGACGCGCTCGTGGGCGCCGTGACCTATGACCGGCCGGGGCTCCGGCTCAACGGCGCGCTCACGCTGGGCTGGTCCGAGTCTCAGTTCTAGGGGCTCGGCAGCTACGCGGATGATACGTTCCTGATCATGCAGCCCACCACGGCCGACGAGCGGTGGCGCACGGTGCTGTCCGGCATCGGCGAGTTGCCGTACGGGTTGACGCTCTCGACCGTCGCGATCTTCGCCGCGCCCAGGCCGTATGTCGGGACCGTGGGCCGCGACGTCAACTTCAACAACAATTTCAGCGACGACTTCATCGGAGGACCGGACGACCGCATCATTCGTCCCGAAGCGTCGTGGGAGAATCTCTATCGAACCGTGGACATGCGTCTCGCCAAGCACTTCCCGCTCGGCGGCGGCCGCAGGGCCACGGTCAGCCTGGAAGCGTTCAACATCTTCAACTGGGACAACATCTCGAGCTGGGGCGGCCGTCAGACCGATGCCGCCGGGGACCCGATCACGAACTTCGGCCAGCCCACGGGTGTGTACGCGCCCCGGCAGGCACAGGTGGGGATTCGCTACGAGTTCTGATTAGAAGCCCGACGGTTGATGGAACGGCGCATGGTAGGAATTCTCTCGCAAGGACGCGAAGTGCGTAAAGGGAACGCGAAGATCGTTACCGAGCGATCTTGGCGTACCCTTGGCGAGCTTGGCGCCTTTGCGAGAGAATTCCTTACCGGCCCAAACATCTGATCGATTCCGTCGTGCCCTCCCGCTCGTGTGCCCCTCTCCCCACCCTCGGGAGAGAATCAGGGTGAGAGCAGGCTCCGGGATCGCCTCACCACGAACAGCGCGTTGCCCACGGCGCGCTCTCCATCGGGATCCGTCGGCGCATTGACCACGCGGCCGCCTACGACCAGGGTGGTGGAGCCGCCGCCGTCCAGGTTCAGCGCCTGGTACGCGCCGAGCGAGGACATGAGATCCGCGAGCTCGACGAGCGTCATGCCGGCACTCTGCCCCGTCTCACTCCCGCGCGGCACGCCGTCCACGGTCACGAGCAGCAGCGTCGTGCTGTCACGCGTGATGCCGACGGCCGAGCGCGCGTGGCGCTCCGCCGAGAACTTCGGGAACGTGCCCTCGAGGCTGTCCGCGTGCGCCGCGACGTTTCGTCCGTCCACCAGCAACCGCGGCCAGCCGCCCACCACCAGCGAAAGTCCGCCGCGGTCCGGCAGGAGCGCGTAGCGGAACCGGATCGGACCCGTGCCCTCCAGGAGCGAATCGAGCCGCGCCGCCGCGCGGCGGCCGTACGCGGCGAGCACGGCCTCATCGGCGGCGATGGAATCCGTGCCGATCGGACGGAGGCCGCCGACCACGCGGAAGCTCTGCTCTCCGGCGTCGCCCCGACCGATGCGGGAGAGCGGGACCTCGACGGCGCCGGCGATCGAGTCGCCGCGCGAGCCCGTGCCGCGCGCCTCCGTGAACAGCACCAACC